>CAUPZK010000016.1:0-45233 GCA_963515835.1 uncultured Aggregatibacter sp. | reverse complement strand
AACATTAAGCAAATTAATTTGCACGCATTTATCCAATTTATCCGCAACCTCCACTAGCTACCCATTAGCTCATGTACATACCACCGTTAACGTGCAACGTTGTACCGTTAATATAAGACGCATCTTCAGAGGCTAGGAATGCCACTGCTTTGGCGATATCTTTCGGTTCACCTAAACGGCCTGCCGGGATTTGAGTTAATAAGTTATTTTTTAATTCTTCGCTTAATACGTCAGTCATGTCGGTCGCGATAAAACCCGGTGCTACGACGTTTACCGTAATACCACGAGATGCCACTTCTTTTGCCAAGGCTTTGCTGAAACCAATGAGACCTGCTTTTGCCGCACAATAATTTGTCTGACCGGCATTCCCCATGGAGCCTACCACAGAACCAATGTTGATGATACGCCCGAAACGTTTTTTCATCATGGTGCGAAGCATCGCTTTAGAAAGATGATAAACAGAACTCAAGTTAGTTTGTAAAATATCGAACCATTCTTCATCTTTCATGCGCATTAACAAGTTATCACGGGTAATACCGGCGTTATTCACTAAAATATCAATGTCGCCAAATTCTTGTTTGATCTGTTCCAATACCGCATCAATAGACGCTTGATCGGCAACATTTAATACCAATCCTTTGCCTTTCTCACCTAAATAGGCGGAAATACTGTCAGCGCCTTTCTCTGACGTCGCTGTACCGATAACAAAAGCGCCTTTTGATACTAATTCTTCGGCTACCGCGCGCCCAATACCACGGGTTGCACCTGTCACTAATGCAATTTTACCTTGCATAACTTTCTCTCCTTTTTACTCTTATGCTAATACTTCTTCGATGGAATCGAGGGATTTCACATCATTTACAGAAACCGCTTGTAATGAATCCACGATTCGTTTCGTTAACCCGTTTAACACTTTACCCGGCCCCACTTCCACTAACACTTCGACACCGTTTTGTGCCATTTTCTCTACGGTTTCTGTCCAACGTACCGGGCTATAAAGTTGGCGAACCAAGGCATTTCGAATCGCATCGGCTTCAATTTCATTTTTTACATCTACGTTATTTAGAACAGAAACACCAGCCTCTTTCAACGTAATACTTTCCAAGGAAACGGATAATTGATCTGCTGCTGGCTTCATTAAAGCACAATGTGAAGGCACACTCACCGCTAGCGGTAATGCACGTTTAGCACCGGCTTCTTTACATAATGCAGCCGCGCGCTCTACTGCGGCTTTCGCTCCGGCAATCACGACTTGTCCCGGTGAATTGAAGTTCACAGCGGAAACCACTTCGCCCTGTTCTGCTTGTTTGCAGGCGTTAATAATGGCGTCATTGTCTAAACCAATGATCGCGTACATCGCCCCCGTACCTTCAGGTACGGCTTGTTGCATAAGCTTACCGCGCAATTCCACTAATTTAACCGCATCTTGGAAATCTAACACACCGGCACACACCAACGCAGAATATTCACCCAAGCTATGACCAGCCATCACTTCTGGTTTTAATTCCGGGTATTTTTGTTGCCATACACGATAAACAGCCACAGACGCCGTTAACAACGCTGGCTGCGTTTGCCATGTTTTGTTTAATTCTTCCGCAGGGCCTTCCTGCACTAATTGCCACAAATCATATCCCAATACTTCTGAGGCTTGTTTAAAAGTTTCTTGTACAATTGGGTAGTCGCCGGCTAATTCCGCTAACATTCCCACCGTTTGTGAACCTTGTCCTGGGAAAACCATTGCAAATTTTTTCATGTGTCTTACCTATATTAAAAAATAAATCAATTTATTCCGATATGCGTTACAGTCGAAAAGTGCGGTCAAAAATAACCGCACTTTTTCACGAATAATAACAGATTATCTAAAATCTCACTAAAGCCGAACCCCAAGTCCAACCACCGCCAAAGGCTTCAAGAAGGAGCAACTGACCACGCTGAATACGTCCATCACGCACCGCTTCATCCAATGCGACCGGCACGGTTGCCGCACTGTTATTCGCATAACGATCCAGCGTAACCACCACTTGCGACATATCCATATCTAATTTTTTCGCAGTCGCCGAAATAATACGTAAATTCGCTTGGTGAGGCACCAACCAATCAATGTCTTTTTTATCTAAATTATTAGCGGCAAGGGTTTCTTCCACCACATTCGACAATTCACGCACCGCCAATTTAAAGGTTTCATTGCCTTGCATTTCGATATAGCCGGATTTTGCCACGCCACGCTCAGGTTGAGGAAGTAACAGTGCGCCATTTTTATCTGCTGAGGCGTGTAAATGGGTAGAAATAATCCCTTCTTGTTCCGATGCTTCCAAAATAACCGCGCCGGCCCCATCTCCAAACAACACAACGGTGCTACGATCTGTTTCATCTAACTTACGGGAATTTAAATCAGAACCGATCACGAGCGCTTTTTTCACTTTACCGGTACGAATAAATTGGTCAGCAACACCTAACGCATACACAAAGCCGGTACAGGCGGCCGCTAAATCAAACGCAATGGCATCGTCAATCTCCAACATACCTTGAATTTGGCAGGCTGCACTTGGATACGCGTGAGAGTTGCTGGTTGTCGCCACTAAAATAAGATCAATTTCCTGTGGGTTGATGTTTGCCGCTTCAATGGCTTTTTGGGCTGCTTCAAATCCCATGGTAGAGACGGTTTCATCCGGTGCAGCAATGCGACGTTCACGAATACCGGAACGGGTAACAATCCACTCATCTGAAGTATCTACCATTTTTTCTAAATCGGCATTAGTGCGAATATGCTGCGGTAAATAGCTACCTGTCGATAAAATTTTGCTAAACATAGTCATCTCGTTAAAAATAATAGCGAGGAAACTCACTACTTCATTGATATTTCATTTTTATTTAGGCCCGCCAAAATTTTTTGCGGAATTTGACGTTGGGCTTGTAATGCCGCATCGGCAATCGCATAAGCAAATGCCTCTATATTTGCACTTCCGTGACTTTTCACCACAACAGAGGTCAAACCGATAAGCGATGCGCCATTATATTGATCAGGGTTGATTTGCTTTAATCGTTGGTATTTATCTTTGAAAAGATATTTAATTAAATACTCAAAAACGTGACTTAATATACTCTTTTTCTTATCACTTTTCAGTAGAGAAATCACGTTCTTTGCCGCGCCTTCCAAGGTTTTCAGCGCAACATTGCCGGCAAAGCCATCTGTCACAATCACATCCGCCTTGCCATTGAGTAAAAAATTGCCTTCAAGGAATCCAATATAATTAAGTGCGGTGTCTTTTTTCAGTAAATCTGCCGCCTCCCGGATAGATTTGTATCCTTTCACCGCCTCGATACCAATATTCAATAACGCAATACGCGGATAAACCAAATTAAGGGTATTTTCTGCAAAAATGGCACCCATCAAGGCAAATTGATACAAGTTTTCGGCATCGCACTCAACATTCGCCCCCAGATCTAACATAATCGAACGCTCACCTGTCACCGTTGGAATCGTGGAAATCAGTGCCGGACGATGAATGCCTTCTAGAGGTTGCAACAAGATTTTCGATAAGCCCATCAAAGCCGCGGTATCCCCTGCACTCACACAGGCCTGCGCATCCCCTTTTTGTACGGCTTCAATTGCCAAACGCATAGAGGTCTCTTTGCTATGACGCAAGGCGTAGGAAATACCCTGACGACTATCAATCACACGAGTACAATGAACAATGTCACAACGTTGACGAATACTGTTGGGAGCAGAAGATAAAAGCGGAAGAATTTGTTGGCGATCGCCAAACAATAAGAGAGAAAGCGTTGGATCTCGTTCCAAGGCTAAAATGGATGCAGGGATAGTAATACGGGGACCAATGTCCCCGCCCATCGCATCTAACGCAAGGGTTAGACGACTCAAGTGATTACCTTTATATAATTGAGATAATTACTTGTTAATCACTTTACGACCACGATAGTAACCGTCAGCGGTTACATGGTGACGCAAATGAGTTTCACCACTTGCTTTATCAACGGATACTGCAGCAGTTGTTAACGCATCGTGAGAACGACGCATATCACGACGTGAACGGGATTTTTTATTTTGTTGAACAGCCATTGGCTATACTCCTAAATTATTTTTGCTTTAAATTAGCTAATACAGCGAACGGGTTCGGTTTTTTTGCCAATTCTTCCGGCAATTCGCCAAAAACCTGTTCAGCCACGGACACTTCACAGTGTTCAGATGAATGCATTGGCACAATCGGCAAACTCAAAATGAGTTCATCTTCAATTGTTCCAAGTAAATCTATTTCACCGAATTCATTGAATTCAATTGGCTCATAGATTTCCGGCAATACATCAATTTGATCCAAATTAGCCACCGGACTGTAACAAAACTCACAATCAACGGTTTGAACGAAAGGTTCACCACAACGCTGACAATTTAATTCAACATCAACCTTGGCATGACCTTTCATGACAACCAATTTTTGCGGATCAACAAAGAACGATAATGTAACCTGTGCATCGCTGAGCACTTTACTGACCGATTCGGCAAGACGACTTAATTGATTGGCAGCGTAATAACCCTGATAATCCAATCTTCGTTGCGCATCCTTTACCGGATCAACAGTTAGGGGTAGTTTTACCTTTTGCATAGGGAGCGCATATTACCCTTTGAAAAAAAAATAGTCAAAGGAAATTATTGCTCTAAGCATGAAAATCAGCGCTAAAAATCGATTTTTTCCATCAACATAAATTTTGTCTTCGGAAAGCGTTTGGCTAAGTAACCGCGCAGATATTGTTGTGTATCTTGCGTAATCAATTCGTCAGCCGGCGGATAAAGATTGTAAATCAATGCCTCTACGTTAATTTTTCGCTGAGCGCACACCTCAAGGCTGAGTAATGTGTGATTAATACTCCCCAGTCTGCCGGAAGTCACCAGAATTAACGGATACCCATGCGCCGCGAGATAATCCAACGTGGTTTTCTCCTCGGAATAAGGCACCATCAAGCCCCCCGCGCCCTCCAGCAAAACATAATCGTAGTTTTGCGCCAAAAGTGCGGTGGATTTTTCAATTGTTTTTTCATCAATGCACGTCTGTTGCAAACGAGCGGCCATGTGAGGCGAGCAGGGATAATCAAACAAATAAGGACATGTGATGCCCTGACGATCTTCCTCGGTTAACACAATGCCTTGAATTTTTCGGTGAACGATAATGTCCGTCGATATATCCTGACAGCCCGTTTGCACCATTTTCTGTGTAATCACCGAATATCCCTGCTGCATTAAATGCTTAGCGTAATATCCTGTTGCGATAGATTTACCAATGTCCGTATCAATTCCGGAAACGAATAATACCTTTCCCATCATCTTTCCTCTTTTTTCTGCGCCAACATTAAAATCGGCACATAAGTTAACGATACATTGCCCTGCTCGTCAGCATACTGTTGCTGATATTGTTCACAAAAACGGGCAATTTTCTTGTAATGCCAACTTTGGTTATTGGTTGCCGTCACTCCGGTCTCTTTCAAATGTTTAAGCACCGACAGCGGTGAATCAAATTTCAACTGAATTTCTTTTTGTTCCAAGTGTAACAATGAAAAAGCTGTGGTTAATGTTTCTTGCCATTGCCCCAGATCGGGGTAATCCAAACCGACACCCGTTAAAGCCCTGACTTCGTGTAAATTGCTCGGGGCAAACGTACCGAATAAAATCATGCCATGAGGCATTAAATGTGCTGCACAGCCTTGAAGAAACGCCAGCGGATCAGCAAACCATTGAATGGTCGAGGCAGAAGCAATCAAATCATATTGATGCGCAAAATCAAGACGCTCGCCACAACCTTGGTAAAAACGATAATTTTTCTGCGGCAAATTACGTGCCAAATGGTTGGCAACATCGCATAAATCGTTGCAATCCCAATGTGTTGCGTTGATATGTTGCATGAGTAAGCGGGTAAAATTGCCGGTGCCACAACCAATCTCTAACACACGCTGAAATTGATTGCCGCCCTTTTCTAAAAGCAACTGCAACAAATCCTCAGTGATTTGCTTTTGAGCAATGGCATTTTGTTCATAGGTTGGTAAGGCGGCGCTGAAACATTGCATCACCCGTTGTTGGGTTATTGCCATAGCTGTTCCCAAGTTTGTAGCAATGGGAACAAGTAATGCCCTCCACCCATTTCGCTCACTTCACAGCGTTCATGCCAATAATTTCGTTGATTTTGTGCAGGAAAAATACGATCTTGTGTACCAATAATCGCTTTCGTCCAAGGTAACGCCGTATGTTGATGTTCTACCGATAACGCATCATAAAGTGCGGTCAATTCTGCGCGTATTTCTTCAATTGAGCGCCGTCCTTCCAAGGATTGATATTGCTGCAATAACTGTTTGTCACCACACATGCGACGCTCAAATTTGCCTAGATTAATTTCATCTAGCGTATCCAACGTGCCTTGAAAAACCGCGCATGGAATGCCGTAGTCATCATGCATGGGCAAGCCTGTACCATTCATCGCCGTTGCGGAAAGCAAAGGGATTTGTCCCATTACACGTTCAGCTACCCAAACGCCCATCGACCACGCTACCAAACGCACATTTTCATAACGGGAAAAATCAAACTCCAACGAAAACTCCCGATAGTCATAACACAGCAACAAATCACACGACAGTGGAATAGCTAAATGTTGTACGGCAGACGGCGGCGTGCCCCAGCCGGCAAAATAAACGATTAAATTCCGGCTTGGTGGATTTTGGCTAATTAATTGATATTGCATAAAAATAACTGTTCTATAAATTGCTCAAGCTCATCATGCGTGATGTCGGCGGTGAGAGACAAACGAATACGAGAAGTGCCGACAGGCACTGTCGGCGGACGAATCGGTAGGCAATAATATCCTTGCTGTTGCAGGCGTTGCGCCGTTTGCACGGTGCGTTGGTTGTCGCCGAGAATAAACGGTACGATATGGCTTTCACTAGGCATTGGCATATTTAACTTTTCTGCCACGATGTTCCGTAAGCGCGCGCTTAATTGCATAAGATGTTGCCGGTTCGCCTGAAAGTGCGGTCGTTTTTCAAAGAGAAATTCTGTCCATGCCACATTAAACGGGGGTAACGCGGTACTGAAAATCAACGGGCGCATGGTGTTAATCAAATAGTCTTTGATCACTTGATCGCAAACCACATAAGCCCCCATCGACGCCAATGCTTTGCCGAATGTGCCGACCAAGAAATCAATGTACGGAAGGCAATGCATCTGCTCAGCAACGCCTAACCCCTGTTCACCGTAAACCCCAATACCGTGCGCTTCATCCACATACAACATAACATTGTCAAATTGCCGTTTAAATGCAACTAATTGAGGCAAATCGGCAAAATCGCCGTCCATGCTAAACAGGCTTTCCGTCACCACAATAATGCGTTCGTAGTTGAGATGCTGTTTTTGCAAAATCTCGTGCAAATGCGCGTAATCATTGTGGCGATAACGCACAAACGGCGCATCGCTCAAACGAATGCCGTCAATAATACTGGCATGCACCAACTTATCCGCCACGATCAACGTTTGTTTATTGGCTACCGCCGGTAAAATGCCGATGTTGGCGTGATAGCCGCTGTTAAACAACAGACAGGCTTCACGCTGAAATGCCTCCGCCATCTGCCGCTCAAGACTTTCATACTCAGAGAAATTCCCGGTTAATAAACGGGAGGAGGACGAGGTAAAGTGCGGTCGTTTTTCCACGAGTTTTTCGAGAAATGCTTGCTGCAATGCATCGTCATTAGCCAGCCCCAGATAATCATTGGAAGCCAGATTCAGCATTGACCGTCCGTGTTGCTCCACAAACTTGCCCTTATGCACAATTTGCGGAAAGCGACGATATTGTTCTTTTTGACGGAGTTTTTCCAATTGCGCTGCAAAATAATCCGACTTACTCATGGTATTCCTCTTTAATGGCCGCCAGCATGCCTGCCGTTAACGCAGATAATTGGGTTGGAGTGATAATGAAGGGCGGCATGATATAAACGAGCTTGCCGAAAGGGCGCACCCAAATACCGTGCGCCACCAGACGTGCCTGTAAACTCGCCAAATTCACCGGCTCATGCATTTCCAGTACGCCGATAGCGCCGAGTACGCGCACTTCTTTGACGGATTTAAAACTTGCCGCGATTCGTAACTCGGCTTTCAGTTGCGCTTCGATCCGTTGGACATTGCCCTGCCAATCACTTTCCAACAACAAATCTATGGATTCGGCGGCAATGGCACAAGCCAGCGGATTCGCCATAAAGGTGGGGCCGTGCATAAAACAATGCGCTTCGCCCTGACAAATGGTTTGTGCAATGGCGCGCGTGGTGATGGTGGCGGACAGGGTTAAATAACCGCCTGTAAGTGCTTTGCCGATACACATAATATCCGGCGAAACGCCGGCATATTCAGCGGCAAACAATTTGCCCGTGCGTCCAAAACCGGTGGCAATTTCATCAAAAATCAGCAAGACGCCGTATTGTTCGCACAGCTGCTTGGCGCGCATCAAATACATCGGCGAATAGAAATACATTCCTCCCGCCCCTTGTACCACTGGTTCCAAAATAAGTGCGGTCAGTTCTGCGCCTTTTTTTTCTAATAAATCTGCTAAGGGTTTAATATCGTCTTCGCTCCAAGGCTGCCCAAAAGGCGTTTGCGGCTGCGGGAGAAAATATTGCACTGGCAAACTTTTCGCAAACAGCCCATGCATGCCGGTCACCGGATCGCACACCGACATCGCATGCCAAGTGTCGCCGTGATAACCGGAACGAATAGTGGCGAATTTATGCCGTTGTGTTTCGCCTTTCGCGTGTTGATATTGAATCGCCATTTTCATCGCTACTTCTACTGCAATAGAGCCGCTGTCGGCAAAGAAGATTTGCTCCAACCCCTGCGGCAATAAAGGCAATAATTTTTTCGCCAATTTGACGGCAGGTTCGTGCGTTAAGCCACCAAACATAATGTGGCTCATTTGTTCCAACTGTTTTGTCGCTGCCGCATTCAAGCGCGGATGATTATAGCCATGCAACGCCGCCCACCAAGAGGACATGCCGTCAATCAGTTGGCGACCGTCTTTAAGCGTGATCATCACACCGTCGGCGCGTTCAACGGCATAAATCGGTGTAGTCGGTGGAAGGGCGGCATAAGGATGCCAAATATGTTCACGATCAAATTGCAATAACTGTTGTTGGTTCATAGGCTTAGCTTCAAAAATTAAGAAGTCGTAATTTTACCTGAGAAAATAAGGCAATTCTAAAGCTTTGCACTTCCCCGCCCGATTTTTTGTGTTTTTTGAGGCATTTGCCACAATTTTGATGATTTTCACCGCGGAATAAGGGAGCGAATCCCCCGATACATTGCACAAGCCGAATAAGTTGTTATAATCACCGACTTCTTTTTGACACTGTAGAAAAAATAACCATTATGAATAAATTTACTTATTGGCAACGTGCGAAAGTTGCTTTTCAATACATTATGCCGCAGCTCTATTTAACCCAATTAGCCGGCTGGTTTGCCCAACAAAAATGGGGTGCGGTAACACATTTCGTGATCAAGGTTTTCGCAAAGAAATACAACGTGGACATGAGCGAAGCTAAAAAAGAGAACTTTAGTGATTATGAAAGTTTCAACCAATTTTTTATTCGTGAGTTAAAAGACAACGCGCGAAAAATCAATGAAAATCCGACCGCACTTTGCTTACCGGCGGATGGTCGTGTGAGTCAAATCGGACATATTGTCGATGAACGCTTATTACAAGCCAAAGGGCATTTTTTCAGCCTATCGGATTTGTTGGCCGGCGATGAAGAATTAGTTAACACCTTTAAAAACGGCGAATTTGCGACGATCTACTTATCTCCGCGTGATTATCACCGCGTTCACATGCCGTGCGATGCAACCTTGCGCAAAATGATTTATGTGCCGGGCGATTTATTCTCGGTCAATCCGTTCTTAGCGGAACACGTGCCAAATTTATTCGCTCGCAATGAGCGCGTTATTTGTGTTTTTGATACAGCGTTCGGCCCAATGGCACAAATCCTCGTGGGTGCGACCATTACTGCCAGTATGAGTACGGTTTGGGCCGGCGTCATTAATCCGCCACGCACCGGTGAAGTCAAAGTCTGGACATATCAAGGAGACAGCGCCATCAAATTAACCAAAGGCCAAGAGATGGGCGCATTCCAATTGGGCTCAACCGTCATTAACTTATTCCCGGCGAATTCCGTGACCTTAGCAGAACATTTAGAGGTGGACGTTCCGGTAAGAATGGGCGAAATCTTAGCCACAATGAAATAGTTTTATCAACAGAAAGGAAAACAACATGACAGCAGAATTTTTCAATCAAGTGAGATTAGACGATACCGAAGCCAAAGGAAGTTACGGTATCGGTTTGCAAATCGGTCAACAATTATTGGATAGCCAATTGGCGGTAAAAGCGGAAGCGGTAGCAAAAGGGATTTACGATGTGTTAAATCAACATGCGCCGGCATTAGATTTCAATGAAATCAGCCAAGCGTTGCAACAATTGCAACAACAAGCTGCGGAAGCCCAACAAGCGCAATTCAAAGAAATTGAAGCCACAGGCAAAGCTTTCTTAGAGGCGAACAAACAAAAAGACGGCGTGAAAGTCACGGATTCCGGCTTGCAATATGAAGTGTTAGTTGAAGGCAACGGCAACGTACCATCTACAACAGACAAAGTACGCGTTCACTACACCGGCACATTACCGGACGGTACCGTATTCGACAGTTCCGTCGCACGCGGTCAACCGGCAGAATTCCCGGTTAACGGCGTGATCAAAGGTTGGATCGAAGCGCTTTCCATGATGCCGGTCGGTTCTAAATGGCGTTTGGCAATTCCACACGAATTAGCCTATGGCGAACGTGGCGCAGGCGCAGCTATCCCACCATTTAGTCCATTAGTCTTTGAAGTAGAATTATTAGAAATTCTTTAATCAGAACTTATTTCACCCAAAACGGCGTTAATCATAGCGCCGTTTTTTTATGTGAAAATCTCCATGCTATTTAACTTCCTCTGCAAGAAAAGCGCATAAAAGTGCGGTCGTTTTCTGTGATGTTTTTTCATGCGTTCCAGTGTTTTTCACTCTCAAGATCTGATAAAGTCTGCGCTCACAACAGGCTGATTTTTAATGACCATTTTCAGGAGCAACAAGAATGAAAAAAATCGAAGCAATCATTAAACCGTTTAAATTGGATGATGTGCGCGAAGCCTTATCCGACATTGGCATTACCGGCATGACCGTCACCGAAGTCCGTGGTTTCGGACGCCAAAAAGGGCATACGGAATTGTATCGCGGTGCCGAATACATGGTGGATTTTCTGCCGAAAGTGAAAATGGAAATTGTAGTACCTGATGATTTATTAGAACAATGCTTGGACGCTATCGTCGATACGGCACAAACCGGCAAAATCGGAGACGGCAAAATTTTTGTGTATGAAGTGGAACGGGTGATTCGTATCCGTACCGGCGAAGAAAACGAGGATGCGATTTAGTTAATGGAAAAACACGCTTCTTTAGTAAAAGCACTGGTCGCCTGTGCTGCTATCGTGATTATTTTAGCCGGTATTAAAGCGGCCTCAGAAATTGTCGTGCCATTTTTACTGTCGCTGTTTATCGCGATTATTTGCTCGCCGTCACTCAATTACCTGACCAAGAAAAAAGTGCCCTACGGTCTCGCTATTAGCTTGTTGTTAGCATTGATTTTAATCGTCTTTTTCTTTCTGTTCGGCTTAATTAACAGCACAATTCAAGAATTTAGCCAATCTATCCCACAATATCGCCAATTATTGGGCGAACGGGTTAATAGCCTAGTGGCACTTTCACAAAGTCTGAAAATCCCGTTGGATATTTCTGAAAAAAGCATCATGGAGCATTTCGATCCAAGCGTGATCATGAATTTTGTGCGTCGTGTTTTTCTCAGCTTTTCCGGCGTGGTCACTAATATTTTCGTGTTGGTGTTAGTGGTTATTTTTATGCTTTTAGAAGCCCCTTATGCTAAACACAAATTTGCCGTTGTATTTAGCAGCGATTCGAAGGAAATCAGCCAACAAGAACGTTATTTAGATCGTATTCTACAAGGCGTTATCAGCTACCTTGGCGTAAAAACCATGATGAGTTTGTTAACCGCTATTTGCATTTGGCTTTTATTGGAAATTGTCGGTGTGCAATATGCGATTTTGTGGGCAACACTGAGTTTTCTGCTCAATTACATTCCCAATATCGGCTCAATTATTGCGGCCATTCCGATTATCGTGCAGGCCTTATTACTCAACGGTTTTGTGGTGGGCTTGGAAGTCATTATCGGTGTCATTGCCATCAACATGATTATCGGCAATGTGCTTGAACCTCGATTAATGGGTAAAAAATTGGGGCTTTCCACGTTGGTGGTATTCCTGTCTTTGTTGTTCTGGGGATGGTTGCTAGGAACAGTAGGAATGCTGCTGTCTGTGCCGCTCACCATGGCACTCAAAATTGCCTTAGAAGCCAGCCCAACAACCGTGAAGTACGCCTTGTTGCTCGGCGATTCCGACAGTGCCCATGAAAGTAAATAATCCTGCGTATCAGAGCCTTGTTTCGACAAGGCTCTTTTTCGATAAAAAGCGCAATTTCGTGCTATAATTCCGCCACTTTTATCATCATTTTTACAACGTCTTTCACAACGCCACGATCACGCATATGAAAAAATTTTTCTTCCTTCTTTTATTTCTCGTTGCCTTATTGGCTGGCGCCGGCTTTTGGGGCTATCAACAACTACAACAGTTTATACAGCAGCCTGTCAATGTACAAAAGGATCAACTTCTTACAGTAGAACGTGGCACAACCGGCAATAAATTAGTCACGTTGTTAGAGCAAGAAGGTATTTTGGACAGTGCCGCATTATTACCTTGGGCCTTAAAATTGCACCCGGAATTGAGCAAAGTAAAAGCAGGCACTTATTTGTTGGATGATGTGAAAACCGTAGAAGATTTGCTGAAATTAATCAACTCCGGCAAAGAAGCACAATTTAACGTGCAATTTATTGAAGGCAACACCTTTAAAAATTGGCGAAAACGCCTCGAAAACGCGCCGCACTTAAAACAGACCTTAAAAGATAAATCCGAACAAGAGATTTTCCGGTTATTAGCACTGCCAAAAGTCTCAAAAGCCATTGATGAATGGATGAAAATCGACGGTTGGTTGTATCCGGACACTTATAATTACACGCCGAATTCTACCGACTTAGAACTGTTGCAACGCGCTGCAGAACGCATGAAAAAAGCCTTGGATAAAGCCTGGAATGAGCGCGATAAGGACTTACCCTTAGAAAATCCTTACGAGATGTTGATTCTCGCGTCTATCGTAGAAAAAGAAACCGGCATCGCCGCAGAACGCCCTCAAGTAGCTTCGGTGTTTATTAATCGTTTGAAAGCCAAAATGAAGCTTCAAACCGATCCAACCGTAATTTACGGTATGGGTGAGGATTACAACGGCAATATTCGTAAAAAAGATCTCGAAACGCCGACCCCTTATAACACCTATGTGATTGACGGTTTACCGCCAACGCCGATTGCCATGCCAAGTGAAGAGGCATTACAAGCCGCGGCGCATCCTGCGCAAACGGAATTTTATTATTTCGTTGCCGACGGCACAGGCGGTCACAAATTCAGTCGGAACTTAAATGAACACAATAAAGCGGTGCAGGAATATTTACGCTGGTACCGCCAACAAAACGGGAAATAATATGGCAGGCAAATTTATCGTTATTGAAGGCTTGGAAGGTGCGGGCAAAAGCACCGCCCATCAATGTGTCGTGGATACCTTAAAGGAATTAGGCATTAACGATGTCGTCTTCACTCGTGAACCCGGTGGCACACCGTTAGCAGAAAAATTACGTCACCTCATTAAACATGAAACAGAGGAACCGGTCACAGACAAAGCCGAATTGTTGATGTTATATGCCGCCCGAATTCAATTAGTGGACAATGTCATTAAGCCTGCCCTCGCCCAAGGCAAATGGGTGGTGGGTGATCGCCATGATATGTCGTCACAAGCCTACCAAGGCGGCGGCCGCCAGTTGGGAGAGGCTTTTTTAACGCATTTAAAACAAATCGTATTGGGCGATTTTGAGCCGGATTTGACACTGTATTTGGACATCGATCCTGCCGTTGGTTTGGCGCGAGCTCGTGGACGCGGCGAACTGGATCGCATTGAACAACAAGATCTGGATTTTTTCCACCGCACTCGCGCCCGTTATTTAGCGTTAGTCAAAGACAATCCGAAAGCCGTGATGATCAATGCGGAACAATCCATTGAGCAAGTGCAGGCAGACATTAAAAGTGCGGTCAAAAATTGGTGGGTTTCGTTATCAAAATGATCCCGTTATTTCCTTGGTTGGTGCCGACCTATCACACAATCACACAGGCGTTTGATGAGGCTTTAGGGCATCACGCTCTGCTAATTCGTGCCGATGACGGCCTCGGCGCCGAACAACTTTGTTCCGTATTGGCAAAACGTCTGATGTGCTTAACACCCAACGGGGCCGAGGCTTGCATTAAATGCCATGCCTGCCATTTAATGCAAGCCAACAGCCATCCGGATTTCCAGCTCATCTCGCCTATTGAGAACAAAGACATCGGCGTGGATCAAATTCGTGCCATGAACGAACAAGCGACGCAGCATGCGCAGCAAAACGGCAATAAAGTCATTTATATCGAACAGGCACATCGTCTGACGGAAGCCGCTGCCAACGCCATCTTAAAAACATTGGAAGAGCCTCGTCCAAATACCTATTTCATTTTGCAGTGCGATATGCAAAAGGCGTTGTTGCCAACCATTTACAGTCGCTGCCAAGTGTGGAACCTCTTACCACCGGACATAGACACAGCATTACCGTGGTTGCAATCACAAACGTCTGCCGAAATATCCGATATATTGACCGCACTTCGGGTGAATTATGGTCGACCACTGCTCGCGCTTGCCATGTTAGAGCAAAATTTACTGGCGCAACGACGGGAATTTTTACGCCAATTTTGGCTATTCTATCGTCGTTGTTCGCCTTTGGAATTACTGCCGTTTTTTACTAAAGAACTTGTCTTGCAGCAGCTGGATTGGTTGTTAGCTTTTTTGAGTGATAGTTTAAAAAATAAACTGCATATTCACGAAGACTGGATTTGTCAGGATATTGAACAGGGCGTCATTCAATTTAGCCAAGGACTGTCTGCCCCGGCATTATTAAAAGCGACACAAATTGTTGGCAAAGTGCGGTCGGATTTATCGGCAAATTCGGCGTTGAATTTAGAATTGATTTTACTCGACGGGCTGACCCGTTTAATTACTGAAGTATTTGAAGGATAAAATATGTTTATTGTGGATTCCCATTGCCATTTGGATGCCTTGGATTACGAAACATTACATCAAAACATTGCTGATGTCGTGGCAAAGGCAAAAGCACGCGAGGTGAAACATTTATTGGCAATTGGCGTGACCTTGAGCCGTTTTGAAAAAGTGTATCCGGAATTGGCAAAATTCGATAACGTCTCTTTAGCCTGTGGCGTACACCCGCTGGATTTTGAAGAAGAACCTTATGATGCCGCGCGCTTGTTACGCTTGGCGCAAGATCCGAAAGTCATCGCCATTGGCGAAATCGGCTTGGATTATTATTACAGTGCAGAAAACAAAGTCGTCCAACAAGCCGTGTTTGCCAGCCAAATTGACGTGGCCAACCGGCTAAATAAACCGGTCATCATTCACACACGCCAGGCGCGCGAAGACACGATTCGCCTATTGCGTGACAATCAGGCAGAAAAGTGTGGTGGCGTTTTGCATTGTTTTACCGAAAACTATGAGATGGCAAAACAAGCGTTAGACTTGGGTTTTTACATTTCCATTTCAGGGATTATCACCTTTAAAAATGCGGAAGACCTTCGGGAGGTGGTGCGCAAACTGCCGCTGGATCGCCTGTTGGTGGAAACCGATTCGCCTTACTTGGCGCCGGTGCCTTATCGCGGTAAGCAAAATCAACCGGCATACACTCGTGAAGTGTGTGAATATGTGGCGGCATTGAAAGGCGTTTCAGTCGAGGAAATGGCGCAAATCACCACACAAAACTTCGAGCGTTTATTTAAAATTCAGGTACAATAATTAACCAATCTCATTTCAATAGGACAAAAAGATGAGAAAATTTTTAAAATATTTTTTTATTTCCGTCATTTTTATTTTTCATTTATGCCTTGCTGCGGCGATAAATTATTCGATGCCGAGCTATGATGTTACTAAAGTGACCGGCGTTGAAGTAAAACGGGTGGATAAAGACGGGCCGATTACGAAAGCGAATCCGGCAGACGGCCCGACCCGCGATGTGTATTTTATCAATACGCAACATGAAAACGGCAAAGTGATGGTATATCGCAACGAAGATACCCGTTGGGGTTTTCCGTTCTATTTCAAATTCGGCTCAGCAAATTTACAGGCATTGGCGCAAGCCTTGGGCAATGAAGAAAAAATCGTGGAAATCAAATATTACGGCTGGCGTTTAACGATGTTTGATGAGTTTCCAAATGCGTTATCCGTAAAAGAAATAACGGAAACCAATACCCCAAGCCACCCGATTCTTAGCTATATTCTTTACGTACTTTTATTCTTTACCTTCTTCTTTGCCGTGCAGTTTATTCGCGGCTGGTTTGATAGCGAAAATTAGGTTTCTTTTTTCATTTCTTTTGTGCGGTTAAAAACGCAGTCAAAATTAACCGCACTTTATCTCTCGTTTATATCAAGTTATAGAGAACCTTATGAGTTTATTCAGTGCAATTTTAATTTTAATCTTACTGATTATTGTCAGTGCCATCGTGTCCTCTGCCGAAATTTCATTGGCAGGCGCGCGTCGTATTAAATTACAAAACATGGCTAACGAAGGGAATACTAAAGCGGCCATGGTGCTCAAATTACAAGAGCAGCCGGGACGTTTTATTACGGTGGTACAAATCGGCTTAAACATGGTTGCCGTCTTGGGCGGGGTCATCGGTGAAGCGACTATCAGCGTGCATTTACAAGCGTTTCTGCAACAATATACCGATGCGCCTTGGGTTGACAGTGCTGCATCTTGGCTTGCCTTTATCATTGTCACCGCTTCGTTCATTTTATTAGCGGATTTAATGCCAAAACGTCTTGCATTAATCAATCCGGAAGCGGTGGCACTACGCACGGTGCGCATTATGCAACTGTGCATTATCCTCTTAAAACCGATTGTGTGGATTTTTGATTCGTTGGCGAATGTGATATTCCGCCTATTCAGAATTTCCACCATACGTGTTGAAAGCATGACACCAGAAGATATTGTCGCTGTGGTAGATGCGGGCGCAGAAGCCGGTGTGTTAAAAGCACAGGAGCATTATTTAATCGAAAATATCTTCGATATGCAGCAACGCAAGGTCACCTCAACCATGACCACGCGTGAAAATATCATTTTTTTAGACCGCACTTTCACACGCCAACAAGTGCTGGACACGTTAACGCAAAACTCCCATTCCAAATTATTGATTTGCGAGCAGGGCTTGGATCATATTTTAGGATATGTGGAATCACACAGTTTGTTGACCTTGTTTTTAAAAGAAGAACAGGTGCAATTAACCGATAACCGCTTATTGCGCAAGTTGTTGTACGTGCCGGACACGTTGTCTTTATATGAAGTGTTGGAGCTGTTTAAATCCACCGGTGAAGATTTCGCCGTCATCGTCAACGAATACGCGTTAGTCGTAGGAATTGTGACCTTAAACGATGTGATGAGCATTGTGATGGGCGAATTAGTTTCCAGTGAAGAAGAACAAATTATTCGCCGTGATGAAGATTCTTGGCTGATTGATGGCGCCACACCATTGGAAGATGTGAAACGCGCCTTGGATATCGAAAGTTTCCCGCACGATGAAAATTATGAGACCATCGCCGGCTTTATGATGTATATGTTGCGCAAAATCCCGAAGAAAACCGATTTTGTGTTATACGACCGCTATAAATTTGAAATCATTGACACCGAGAATTTTAAAATCGATCAGTTGATGGTGTCCTTTAGAAAAGACTTGGCAGAATAAGGATTCTTTTCACTGGGGTGGGCGAGCGTTCCGTTTTTCTCCTGCTCGCCGCCCCATTCCAAGTATTCTTCCTCTCCCCTACGCCAGACCGAGGAGGAAGAATATCAAAACGCACAGAAAACCCACCGCACTTTTACGCAAAAAATCACTTTCTTACTAAAATCAAAAAACGGCAATCGTAGGGATTTTGTTCATCGGCCGGACGGTATTGTTCAAATTCAATCGACCAGTCATGCCAATCGATTGGTGGAAAGAAAGTATCGCCTTCCAATTCCGTTTGAATTTCAGTGAGGTAAAGACGACTCACCTGCGGTAAGTACTGCTTAAAAAGCTGTCCGCCACCAATCAACATAATTTCCTCAGAATCACGGGCAAAATCCACCGCACTTTCTAGACTCTCTTTCCATACAACACCTTCATGCATGAAGGGTTGGCGTGAAAGCACAATATTCGTGCGTTTAGGCAACGGACGACCAATGCTTTCAAACGTTTTACGCCCCATGATCACCGGCTTGCCGGTCGTATTTTGACGAAACCAAGCCAGGTCTGCGGGCAAATGCCATGGCATTTGGTTATCTTTACCGATAACATGATTTTTCGTCATGGCGACAATTAGGCTTAAATTCATGTATTTTCCTAACTTATTTAATGGGTTAACTTGCAGTTACTATACCACAGGTTTTCCGCGATAGAACAACAGACCAGGCAACGCCAACCCGAAAACCAATGCACCGAGAATAAAGGTGGTGTTAATAAAGGAATTGATCATTTGCGAAAACAGTTCGTCAGAAAAACCGTAATGGTGAATCTGTACAATGGCGATCATGGCTTTGTAAGCATGCACGCCGGGAATCATTGGAATAATTGCAGCTACAGTAAAGACTTTCGGATGTGCCAAATAACGATGGGAAAGGTGAACCCCGATAAAACCAATCAGCGCAGCACCAACCAGCGTGGAAAAAATAATGGGCATATTCCAATGGAGCAACAAGGTTCGGGTTACATGCCCTAATGCGCCAAGCATTGCGCAATATTTCAACGCTTTGGGCGGCACATTGAACAACAAGGCGAACCCCACAGCAGGAATCGCCGCAAAGAACATATCGTCGAGTAACCAAAATAACCAATCCATCTTAATTCCCCCAGGTCGTGATATTCAGCACGCTGAGAGCAAAGACAATGCCCAAACACGCCCCAAAGGTGAGAATGGTCGCTACCGCCCAACGACTAATTCCCATGTTAACGTAGCCTTTTAAAATATCCGCCAGGGAATTGATTAACGGAAATCCCGGCACCAACAATAAAGCGCTAGACGCCAAGGCAATTTGCGGATCATTGCCGATTTGATATTTCAAACTCATGCCTGCAATCAATGACGCCACAAAGGCAGTAATGCAAAAAACAATTATGGGATTGTAATGCCGTTTAGACAATTCCTGTCGCACATACATCGCCACAGAGGAAGCCAAGAAGGTGATAAGGCTAATAAGTGCATCACCACCGGATAAATGTGCAAAGGAGGCACAAGATAAACCCACCATCAATACGACAAAATAACGGTTATATTTTAACGGTTTGAGGCCTTCTAGTTTTTGCTTCACCAGATGTAAATCATATATGTGATGTTCCGCAGAAATAATAATTCGTTGAACATCTGTGACCATTTGCATATTAATGCCTTTGTCGGCACTTTTACGGGTCGTCGTAATGCAATGTCCGTTGGTGAGCGTAGTAAGAATCACTGCGTTGGCGGTTAATGCGCATTCCACGCTGGTAACTCCAAGCGCCACACCAAGCCGTTGCGTCATTTGCACGACCACCGCACTTTCCACGCCATGTTGTAATAACAACAATGCCGTTTCTACGCATACACGGGTCACTTCCCGTTGGTATTCCTGAGTAATCTGTTGAACTTTCATCATACTTTTACCTAAATTAACTGTGCCGCCCATTATAAAACTTTCTAAAAGGAACAACAGTATTTCATCTTGCCCCATCAAAGTGCGGTTTTCCCGATAAATTTAATGCTTTTTGCCATGCTTAATGCTAACTTAAACGCATTTTTGACAAGGAGTCAGTATGCAACAGAATAACAAAACCATTGTGGTAAAATTCGGCACCAGCACCTTAACCCAAGGCACACCAAAATTAAATTTAGCGTACATGATGGAAATCGTCCGTCAGTTGGCACAATTACATCGCGCAGGCTTTCGCTTGGTGATTGTCACTTCAGGCGCCATTGCCGCCGGTCGGCATTATTTAAATCACCCGCAATTACCGCCTACTGTGGCATCTAAACAATTATTGGCGGCAGTGGGTCAAAGCCAGCTGATTCAAACCTGGGAAAAACTCTTTGCCATTTATGATATTCATATCGGGCAAATGTTGTTAACCCGTGCGGATATTGAAGATCGCGAACGCTTTCTCAATGCACGCGATACATTGCATGCACTATTAGATAATCACATCATCCCGGTTATCAATGAAAATGATGCTGTCGCCACGGCAGAAATTAAAGTGGGTGATAACGACAATTTATCCGCCTTAGTGGCGATTTTAGTCCAAGCGGAACAGCTTTATTTATTGACCGATCAACAAGGCTTGTTTGACAGCGATCCGCGTAAAAATCCACAGGCGAAATTGATTCCGGTCGTGGAGAAAATCACCGATCATATTCGTTCTATCGCGGGCGGTAGCGGCACAAATTTAGGCACCGGTGGTATGTCCACCAAAATTACCGCGGCAGATGTTGCCACGCGTTCAGGCATCGAAACTATTATTGCGCCGGGTAATCAACCTAACGTAATCATCGATTTAGCATACGATCAAGCCATCGGCACCAAATTCACGGTACAAGCGGATCGCTTAGAAAGCCGTAAACAATGGCTCTTCGCTGCCCCTTCTGCAGGGGTGCTAACGATTGATGGTGGCGCGCAAAGTGCGGTGTTAATTCAGCACAAATCCTTGCTGCCGGCGGGTATCGTTGAGGTCAGTGGGCGCTTCTCCCGTGGTGAAGTTGTGCGTATTCGTAACTCGCAAGGCAAAGACATTGCTCTCGGCATGCCGCGTTATAACAGCGATGCACTGGAATTAATCAAAGGCAAACAATCTCATGATATTGAACAACTGCTTGGTTATGAATATGGAGCCGTCGCCATTCATCGAGATGATATGATTGTGCTATAAACAAAAAACGGTATTCCATCACAACAAAGGAATACCGTTTTTGTTTAGTGCGCTGTAAAAATACCGTCAAAAATGACCGCACTTTCCTCCGCATTTAACTACGACGTGCGGATTTCGGGCGGAAACTGGCAATAATTTCCGGTTTGGTATCAATATATAATCCGTTGATGAGCTGCAAGCAGTACGGCACGGCGCTAAAAATCCCCTTCACCAACACATTGCCGTTTTCATCTTTCACACCTTCTAGCGTTTCTTTAATAGCCTTCGGCTGCCCCGGTAAATTTAAAATCAAACTTTCTTTACGGATCACGCCTACTTGACGAGAAAGAATCGCTGTTGGCACAAAATGTAAACTGACTTGACGCATTTGCTCACCGAATCCCGGCATTTCACGATCCGCGACAGCAAGCGTCGCATCCGGTGTAACATCTCGTTTTGCCGGCCCGGTGCCGCCAGTGGTGAGCACCAAATGACAATATTCTTCATCCACTAAGTTGCACAGCGTGCGTTCGATTTCTGGTTGCTCATCCGGAATCAGGCGTTCGACTACCTCAAAAGGATCCACTAACGCCTGTTCCAACCAATGTTTAAGTTCCGGAATGCCTTGATCCGGATATACGCCTTGCGATGCCCGATCAGAAACAGACACCAACCCAATCTTTAAAAGTGCGGTCATTTTTTCTCTCATTTTTAAGGTTTGTTAATCAATAAATCCGGCTAGAAGCCGTTCTCACAAAAAATCCTACTAAGCCCAATAATATCTCACCACATGGAAGAAAATCGGTGCCGCAAAGCAAAGGGAATCCATGCGATCCAACATACCGCCATGGCCACTAATCATATTCCCCCAGTCTTTTACGCCCATGCTACGTTTCATCGCGGACATCACTAAGCCGCCTAAAAAGCCCATGAGGCAGATTAATAAGCTCATTAACACCGCTTGTACCGGGTTAAACGGCGTAAGCCAATAAAGCAAGCCTCCCAGCACACTGGCGCTGACGACACCGCCTACAAAACCTTCTACGGTTTTGGATGGCGAGAGTTTTGGCGCAATTTTGTGTTTGCCGAACAACTTGCCCCATACATATTGCAACACATCACTGGATTGCACCACTAAAATCAAGAAAATCATCAATAGCAGTTTTTTCTCTTCAAAACCTTCAATGTCTAATGTCAGGATTGCCGGGATATGGGAAATGCAGAAGACGCTGATCATCAATGCCCATTGCACTTTAGTGGAACGATCTAAGAAATGCGCCGTATCGCCCAACAAGGCGGAAAGGATTGGCAAAAACAGGAAGCCATACACCGGAATAAAGATGGTGAACATACTGAACCAGTCAATTGCCACTAAAAAGTATTGAAGAGACAGAATAATGTAAAAACAAGCGGCAAGTGCGAGATGATCGCCACGACGAATATAAAGCAACGATAAAAATTCACGCAATGCCATGAAAGAAATGACAAAAAATAACCCGATTACGCCATAAAAACCCAATGCCGCGGCGGCAAAGATGATCAGAATCATGACCCACCAGGCATTAATTCGTGCGTTAAGATTATCAATTACCGCATGAGGGGTGGAGAAGCCGACTTTGAATTTCAATCCATAACCGATGGATGACGCAATAATTAAGGTGATGATTAACCCGCCAAACAGTTGCCATATTTCCATTATGCTTTTCCTTTTTCGGTTAAATTTAAACTTAATAATGCCTGTTCGGCACGGATTAAGAAATCGGCCTTATTTTCCTCTTCACGGTAGAAGAGCGGCTCTCCCATATATAAATCACACAACAACGGAATCGGCACTACAAAGCCCTTTGGCAACACATTATGCATGTTGCTAATCCATACCGGTACAAGTTCTAATTGTGGGTTCTGCTTTGCGACGTAATACAAACCGCTTTTGAAAGGTTGTAGCGCCACATCGTCATCCATTTTACGGGTGCCTTCAGGAAAAATAATCAGAGAATGATGTTGCAAGGCATCGCTAATTTGTTCGGTAATGGCTTGTGGATTATCGCCGCCCCGCTCAATCAACAACATATTGAACACGTTGTGCGCCAAGAAACGGCGAATCGGCCCTTTCGTCCAATAATCCGCACCGGCAACCGGGCGGGTGTTTTTGCGCACTTGATACGGCAAAGAGACCCACAACAAAATAAAATCACCGTGGCTGTTATGGTTGGCAAAATACAAACGATGTTTATCCGCGGATTGCTGTTCCACATTTTTTTGCGGGCGCACACCGGTGATAAAGGAGGTGAAGCGACACAAGAGAAAATCGATCAATTTGGCTAACATAATGATGCTCCTATTCATTACCCACTTCGGCTAAGCCGAACTTCACGCGTTTGACACAGGTGGCAATTAACAGAATGATGGCAATCCAAACCAGCCAATAGAGAAAATCCGGTAAAACCGGGACGAAAACATAAACCAAGCCCAACACACCGAACAAAAACGCCCGATCACTTTTGCCTAACGGACCATCATAACGACGCGTTTTTCCTTGCACCTGTCCAAGCACACCACAAAATTCCGTCAATGCCGACAACCAAATGATCAAGCCGATTTGTAAAGCATCAAAAGGGGAAATAAAAGCGAAAGGTAAATATAACGCCGCATCAGACACCACATCGGTGATTTCATTTAGGTATCCGCCCAAACGGGATTTTTGGTTAAATTCACGCGCCAACATACCATCAATGGCATTAAGTGCCATGCGCACGAACAACCAAATAGGAATCAAAACAAAAAGCCAATGATACTCGGAAAGTGCGGTCAAAATTAGCCCTAAAATAACAGAAATGGCACACGCGGCTAAGGTGACTTGATTGGCCGTCACACCACGTTGTTCCAGCTTTATCACGAGAGGACGTAATAGATTTTGGAATTTGGGTTTCAGATCATAAATACTCATCACATTCTCCTTAAGCCTTAAAAAGGAAAGAGTAAAGGAATAAGAAACACGCTCACCAACATGACTAAAAGAGTGAACGGCACACCGACTTTGACAAAATCGGCAAATTTATAACCGCCGGGGCCGAAAACCATGGTATTCACCGGCGATGACACTGGTGTCATAAACGCAGCTGAAGCAGCGATGGCCACCACCATTGCAAATGGCATCGGGGATAAATTGAGTTGGTGCGCCATCGTAATGGCAATGGGTGCGATCAAAATTGCGGTAGCCGTGTTAGAAATGAATAAACCAACAACGGCAGTGAGAATAAACAGGCTAATTAAAATCCAATGCTTACCCATGCCGCCCACTAAATTCAGCATTAACTCGACAATTACCGATACCCCGCCGGTTTTCTGTAAAGCCAACGAAAATGGCATCATCCCGACAATCAGTACAAGGCTTGACCAGTGAATCGAATCATAGGCGCTTTTGCTATCCACGCAACGGAAGTAACCTAACATTAAGCAAGCAATGAGGGCGGCCACCACATTTGGCACGACACGGGTTACCATCAGCACCACCATCACTAAAATGCTCAATAAGGCATAAGGTGCTTGGCTTTGCGCCGGCACCGCACGGGTGATTTCACTCGGATAATTCAACACAAAGAAATCTTTGCTGTGGCTACGCATTTGCTGGATGAGTTTCCAATCGCCAATCACCAGCAATAAATCCCCGGCTTTATAGGGCGTTTCAACAAAATGCCCACCAAGCACTTCGCCATCACGCTTAATGCCCACCACGTTCAAACCGTATTTGGAACGGAAAGCTAGTTCTTCAGTCGATTTTCCAATACAGTCGGAATCCGGCACTAAAATCAATTCCGCCATGCCAATCGAACTGGCTTGTTCCGAAAAAAACTGCGCACGAATTTCCGCCCGCTCTAAATGATATTCCTGACAAAAGGCTTTTAAATTAAATTCAGGATCGCTGCTATCCATCAATAAAATATCTTTCTCACGGACGTCTGAGGAACCAAGCGCTGCAATAAATATCGGGCGAAAACGCTTCCAACGCTCAATTGCCAACACATTCAAACCAAATTTAGAACGTAAATGTAATTCATCCAGATTTTTACCAATCAGCGGAGAGCCTTTTTTCACCACAAAACGCTGCGTGCGTTGTTGCAAACCATACTCATGAATCAAATCACTCATGGAACGTTTATCCATGCTATTGGTTTCATTTTCTTTATCGGACTTTAACCAACGACGGGCAACCAGCATATAGCCGATCCCCATAAACAAAATCACCAAGCCAATAGGCGTAAAATCGAAGAATTTCAAACGCATATCGGTTTCGCGGACCAACTCGGCATTCACCACCAGGTTGGGCGCTGTCGCAATCAACGTCAACATGCCGCTAATAAGCCCGGCAACGCTCAGTGGCATCATCAAACGTTTCGGAGAGATATTCATTTGGCGACAAATCATCAGTACCACGGGAATGAAAATGGCCACAACCCCCGTGGAACTCATGAAAGCGCCTAGCCCTGCCACGGCTAACATCATGAAAACTAATACACGAGCTTCACTGTTATGAGAGGCTTTTAACAGCCATTCACTCACTTGATACGCCACACCGGTGCGTACCAAGCCTTCCCCAACAATGAACAATAAGGCAATCAGAATAATATTGGGATCACTAAAACCGGCAAACACTTCTTGTACGGTTAAAATGCCACTGAGGCTGAACGCCAACATCACCAAAATGGCGATGACGTCCATGCGAATGCGGTTACGAATGAAGAGAATCACGGAAGCAATAAGCAACAACAGCACCCATACCCAAGGTTCCGGACGGAAAGAATCCAGTAAGCGGGTAAATTGGTTCATGGCGTCCTCCGTGCTAAAAATGGGCAAATGTAGGTTAAATTATAGCGATTCTAATAATTTTTTAACAGGCGCAAAGCTACGGCGATACTGTGGTAAAAGGCCAAATTCGGCGATTTTTTCCAAATGCAATTTCGTTGGGTAGCCTTTGTGTTGCGCAAAGGCATATTGTGGATATTGTTGATCCAATTCCAACATTTCCTGATCCCGTGCGACTTTTGCCAAAATAGACGCAGCGCTAATTTCTGCCACCAAAGCATCCCCCTTAACAACGGCTTGAGCAGGTATCGACAAATTCGGCGGAATCCGATTTCCGTCCACCAACACGAAGTGCGGTTGAATTTTCAAGTGTTTTACCGCCCGTTCCATGGCAAGCATGGAAGCATGCAAAATATTCAACTCGTCGATCTCATGTGGTTCAGCCCGACCGAGCGCCCACGCCAGTGCTTTTTGCTTAATTTCTTGCGCCAGCAATGCACGTTTTTTTTCCGACAGTTTCTTAGAATCGGCAAGTCCCTCAATAGGATTGTTCGGATCCAAAATCACTGCTGCTGTCACCACCGCACCGACTAAAGGCCCGCGCCCCACTTCATCCACGCCGGCAATCAGCGCATAGCCCTGTGGGTACACAAACTTATCCATGAGATGGCTCCAATAAATCAATCACTGCTTGGGCGGCTTGTTGATCGGCATTGCATTGGATCATTTGGTGCAACTCGGCAAAACGTTGTAATAAAACATGGCGATTTTGCACCGCACTTTTGTCCTCACTTAAATAGTGGGACAATTTTTCTGCCAGATTTGTTGGATTACAGTCTTCTTGAATTAATTCCGGCACTAACATTTCATCTGCCAGCAAATTAGGTAAAGAAATATATTGGGTTTTCACCAACCGTTTTGCTAAGAAATAAGTGAAAGGCTTCATGCGATATCCGACTACCATCGGGGATTTACATAACATGGCCTCTAACGCGGCCGTGCCGGAAGCGAGCAAGGTTGCCTCGGCAGCGATCATGGCGGCACGCGCATTGCCATCCAATAAAATCATGTCCAATTCCGGCGCAACGCGTTGTTTGATTTGTTCAAATTGCTGACGACGTTTTTGATTAATTAACGGCACAAGAAATTTAACGTTAGGATAACGCTGATGTAGCAGTTGCGCGGTTTGCAAGAAAGGTTCACTAAGAAATTCCACTTCAGCACCACGGCTTCCTACTAACATCGCGACATAACGTTGTGTTGAGTCTAAATTGAGTAATTGGCAGGCTTCCTCGCGATTCGGTTTCAATGGAATGGCATCTGCCATAGTGTGACCAATAAAACGACAAGGCACATTGAAACGATCATAAAAGGCTTTTTCAAAAGGCAAAAAGGCAAGCACCAAATTGGTTGCCGCAGCGATTTTATACACGCGTTTTTGACGCCACGCCCACACGGACGGACTCACATAATGGATGGTTTTAATGCCTCGTTGTTTGAGCTTCAATTCTACGTCTAAGTTAAAATCCGGCGCATCAATGCCAATGAAAACATCCGGTTTTAATGCCGATAATTGCTCAATGATGCTACGGCGGATTTTAAGTAAGCGCGGCAGGTGTTTCAACACCTCCACTAAGCCCATCACGGATAATTCTTCCATATCAAACAGGGTTTCAAATCCTTCGGCAATCATGCGTTCGCCGCCAATACCGATAAATTTGGCCTGCGGATAACGCGCTTTAAGGGCATGAATTAAACCTGCGCCGAGAATATCGCCGGATACCTCACCGGCAATGATCGCAATCGTTGGGGAATCCTTGAAAGAGTGTGAATTTAGCATAGTCAAAACTCTGAAAAAAACGACCGCTCTTTTGGTCATGAAAAAGAGCGGTCGGCAATAGATGAATTGATTAAAAGGGTTAACGGATAATGCCGCGAGTGGAACGTTTAAAGAAATCTAAGAAGAAACTGATCGCCGATTCCGTTGCGGCAATTTGTTCAATTTCCGGCATCACTTCATCTAATGTTTTACCGCTACGATAAATCATTTTGTAAACGTTACGAATCGCATGCATTGTCGGTTTATCAAAACCGCGACGTTTTAACCCTTCAATGTTGACACCAAACGGTTGAGCATGGTTGCCTTGCGCCATGACATAGGGCGGCACATCTTGGCTGACCATGGAACCGCCGCCCAACATCACATGAGCACCTACGACAACGAATTGGTGAATCGCCGACATTCCGCCGACGATAACGAAATCGTCCAATTCCACGTGTCCGGCAAGGGTCGCGTTATTAGCTAAAATACAGCGGTTTTTAATCACACAGTCATGTGCAATATGGACGTTAATCATGAATAAGTTGTCATCACCGATTTTCGTCACGCCGCCACCTTGTACGGTACCACGATGAATGGTGACACTTTCACGAATACGGTTACGGTTACCGATCACAACGCGTGTCGGCTCGCCCTGATATTTAAGATCTTGGTTCACCTCACCGATGCTGGCAAATTGATAAATTTCATTATCTTCACCGATGCGTGTATGCCCATTAATCACAACATGGGAGTGGACGACGGTGCCTTTGCCGATCTCAACATCTTTGCCGATGATGGTAAACGGGCCGATAACCACGTTCTCACCAATTTTTGCACCTTCTTCAACAATGGCCTGCGGATGAACTTTGGCTGTTGGGTGAATCATATTTATCCCCTTGTCTGAATTATGCTACGCGACGAGCACACATTAGTTTCGCTTCACAGGCCACTTCACCATCAACGGTTGCTGTAGCGGTAAAGGCAGTAATACCACGACGTTCTTTAATCACTTCAACGTGTAATACCATTTGATCGCCAGGAACAATCGGACGCTTAAAGCGAGCTTCATCAACACCGGCGAAATAGAAAATCTCACCACCGGCTAACTCATGGGTTTTGAAAGCTAAGATGCCCATAGCCTGCGCCATGGCTTCAAGAATTAACACACCCGGTAAAATGGGATTTCCCGGGAAATGACCGGTAAAACAAGGCTCATTCACACTGATATTTTTAATCGCAGTCAACCATTTGCCTTCTTCAAAATTAAGCACACGATCCACTAACAAAAAAGGATAGCGGTGTGGCAATAATTGCATGATTTCATGAGATTCTATAATTCTTGAAGTTTGTTCAGTCACGGGATTACCTTTCAATATTAAATAAGAGACAAAAAATACGCGTTAAATTATACGTTATTTAACGCATCAACACAAAATGAACGAAACGTCACTCATCTGATTTCAGTTTTTTCTCAAGGGCTTTAATGCGTTTATTTAAACCATCAATGCCAAGCGTCAATGCCGCGGTTTTGCGCCATTCTTTGTTGGTTTGGAGCGGAATACCGGAAGAATACACACCCGGTTCGGTAATCGGACGCATGACCATTCCCATGCCGGTAACCGTCACTTGATCACAGATTTCCATATGCCCGTTAATCACGCTTGCGCCGCCAATTAAACAATAACGTCCTACGGTTAAACTACCTGCCATAATCACCCCGCCGGCAACTGCGGTCCCCGTGCCGATATGCACGTTATGGGCAATCTGACAAAGGTTGTCGATAATCACGTTATCTTCAATCACGGTTGCATCTAATGCGCCACGGTCAATACAGGTACAAGCACCAATTTCCACGTGATTGCCGATAATCACTTGTCCGACTTGCGGGATTTTAATCCATTTACCGCGTTCATTGGCATAACCAAACCCATCACTACCAATGACTGCGCCAGATTGAATTAGGCAGTGCTCACCAATTTCAACCTCATGATATATGGATACATTCGCCCAAAGTTGGGTGTGCGCGCCAATTTTAGTATTTTTACCAATAAAGCAATTTGCGCCAATCACCACGTTATCGCCAAGCACAACGCCGGATTCAATCACACTGTTTGCACCGATAGAGACATTTTCACCTAACAAAACGTCGTCAGAAATGACCGCACTTTTTGCAATTCCGCTTGCTGCTTTTGGGGTGGTATCCATATATTGTGCTAATTTTGCATAGGCAACATAAGGATCTTTCACGATAAGCAAATTACTTTCCGATGAACAAAATTCCACATCTGCTTCGGATACTACCAAAATACCCGCTTTTGACTGTGCCAGTTTTTCACGGAATTTGACATTGGAAATAAATGTTAGCTGATTTTTATCCGCTTTATCTAATGGCGCGATATTATTTACAACAACATCGGCGTTACCACGAATGGTAGCGCCGATTTGTTTTGCTAATTCCAAGAGGGAATAGGTCTTCATTATTTAGCCTGTGTAGGAATTGCTTTTAATACATCTTCAGTGATGTTTTTACCGTCAACAGCAAAAACAACGGAACGATCATCAAGCACTAAAGTGTAATTTTTTTGTTTCGCTACGTTATTAGTGGCGGTTTGAATGCTTGCAATCATTTTTGTTGTTTCTTCATTTTCGCGTTTTGCATAACTTTCTTGGAAAGCTTTTGCTTTTTGATCATGCTCAGCAATTAATTTATTAATAACGTCTTGTTCATCATTAGCAAATTTATTAATTTCATCCTCACGTTTTTTGATGTCTGCAGAACGTAATTTAGGTGCATCTTTCTGTAAAGACGCCACTTTTTCTTCTACTTTTTTCTGAACATCGGCAATCTTTGCATCAATTTGTTTTTTGTTTTCCGCTAACTTATCTGCAGTTGGCTTAAACTCTGCCTCTAATTTTTCAGCAATCGCTTTACGATCCGGATGATTTTGGAAAAGATAATCTGCACTTACAAAAGCGATATTTTCTTCTGCCATTGCTAAAGAAGAAGTGAATGCTAAAGCTAAAGAAAGTGCGGTTAATTTTACAGTTTTTTTCATTTTTTTATTTTTCCTTTTAGTAAGTTAAACATTAAATTCTTCTGTGCCAATGACTTGGCACAGATATCTCTTTATATCAATTAAATTGGACTCATCTGTTTAGAACGATCCGCCAATACTGAACTGGAATTGTTCAATATCATCATTTTCATATTTTTTGATTGGTTTGGCATAAGAGAATACTAATGGGCCTATCGGAGACTGCCATTGGAATGCAATACCTGCAGAAGCACGAATACGGGAAGGATCGCCATAATCAGGTAAGTTACTATTAAACTTGCCTTTCTCTGATTTCCAGTGTGTATCCCATACACTGGCTGCATCAACAAAGAATGAAGTACGAACAGAATTTTGATTTTTCTCTGCAACAAACGGTGTTGGTACAATTAATTCTACACTAGCAGTAGCCATTGCGTTACCGCCAACAACATCACCATTTAACTTATCGTCATTATAACAGCTAGGGGTTGTACTCACGCCTCGGCAAGCAGCTGAAATTGGCGTTTTAGCATAAATCGCTTGTGGACCAATCGCGCCATAAGAAAAGCCGCGTAAACTACCAATACCGCCTGCGGTATAAGTTTGATAGAACGGTAGACGTTTACCTCCAAAACCATCAGCATAAGATGCGCCTAAACGTCCAGATAATACCCATGTCTGATCACGGTTAAGCGGGTAAAATCCTTGAACATCAGCATTGAGTCTATAGTACTTATTATCAGAGCCTGGAATCGTAACTTTACCACCGATAGACGCTTTAACCCCTTTAGTTGGCAAGAAACCACGGTTCAAGCTATTATAATTCCAACCGAATGAAACATCATAATCATGAGATTTGAACACCCAGTCATCAAAGTTCATAGAGGCTAAATACAAAGCACGATTATATTCAGGTGTAATATTTTTTAATTTGTTATAGGCGTAACCAACACCAAGATAATAGGCATTGTTTTCGTTGACAGGAAATCCTAAGGTTAGGTTACCACCATAAGTCGTACGTGCATAAGCTGCTGATGTTGAATTTTTCGAGTTATCAAAGCTTTCAAAGAAAACATTTCCGCCCAAACTTACACCATCCTTAGTGAAGTATGGTTCTGTATAACCTAAATTTACACTTGTACCGTAATCATTACGGGAACCGGCCAAACTAAGAGAAGACCCCATACCCAAGAAGTTATCTTGTTTAATGCTGGCTTGGTAACTTAAACCACTTTCTGTACCATAACCGATACCAAAATTAATACTACCGGTATTACGTTCTTTTACCTTATAAATAACATCAACTTGGTCATTGGTTCCTTCAACGGCTTCAGTACGGCTTTCAACGGTCTCAAAAAAGCCTGTACGATCCAACCGCACTTTACCTAATTCAACTAAGTCGGTAGATAACCAACTCCCCTCTTGCTGACGCATTTCTTGGCGCAAAGTACTATCCGCACTCACAGTATTACCTTCAAAACGAATTTGACGCACGGAATAACGTTTACCGGCATCAACAACAAAACTTAAGCCAACCGTTTTATTCTCATCATTAAAATCAGGTTGCACATTCACTTGCGCACTACCATAACCACGTTCACCAAGTGTTGCTTTAATACTTTCTTCAACTAACTGTACATCACTACGACGAAACGCTTCCCCAACATGAATTTGCTTAAGTAACGGCGCTAATTTTTCCGCCATACCGCCAACATCACCCACAATACGTACGCCATTAACGGTATATTTTTCTCCTTCAACAATATCAATTGTTACTCGAGCTTCAGTTTTTTCATTGTTTAGCTTCACATCGGTATTAGCAATTCCGACTTTTGCATAACCACGATCAAGGTAATAATTTTTAATTGTTTCAAGATCTTTAGTGAATTGGGTAGAATCAAACTTGTTACCAAAGAACTTCCACCAAGCATCCGGTTGAAGCTCCATTTGGTCTTCTAATCGATCACTATCAAAAGCTTGGTTACCGACAAAAGTAACATCTTTCAACAATGCCACATCATTTTCGGTTACTTGAATCTTAATTTCCGCACGGTTATTGGGTAATGGGTTAACAATCGTTTCGACTTTTGCATTATAACGACCAACACTATGATAGTGCTCCTCTAAACCTTTACGAAACTCTTCTAATTTTTCACGATTCAACACATCGCCTTTACGAAAACCATTGGAATCTAAGTTTTGCTTTAATGCATCGTTTGGAACAGATTTATTCCCCTCAAACACCACATCAGAAATAATCGCTTTCGGCATAACCGAAATAACCAACGTACTTCCTTGCTGTGATGCTCTCACATCATCATACTGACCAGTTAGGAACAAATTACGGACGATATTAGAAATATTGGCATCATTAATTTTTTGGCCAATTTTTACCGGTAACGAGGCAATAATCTGACTTTCACTACCAGCCTGAACACCGTTAACACGAATATCTTGAACTACAAAAGGCCCCGCAAGCGCGGTGGTAGAACCAAACAACAAACTTACAAGTAAAAGTTTTTTCATCGTAATTTCTATCCTGTATAAAAATACTAATTTAAACGTAAAAAATCATTAATCAGCCCAAATCCCATTAACATTAATAATAAGATTGCACCGATTCGATAACTGATATTCTGAACATGTTCGGAAACCGGCTTTCCTTTAAGCGCTTCTAATCCTAAAAAAACTAAATGTCCCCCATCAAGCACAGGCAATGGGAAGAGATTCATGATCCCTAAATTTACACTAATAAGCGCAAGAAAACTGAGGTAATAAACTAATCCTAACTCAGATGATGCGCCTGCACCTTGCGCAATAGAAATCGGACCACTTAAATTATTCAAAGACAACTCGCCAACCAATAATTTCCAGATTACTTTTATGGTTAGCCAAGAGAGTTGAAATGTCTTCTCAGCTCCCTTCTGTAAGGATTCAAACATATCATACTTTAATTCAGTACGATATTCATCAGGCACAGGGGAAAAAGTCGGGGAAATACCAACAACTAAACGCTTTTGGTCATTCAGTTCTGGCGTAATAGTCTTCATCAACCACGCCCCATTACGCTCGATCTTCACAGATAATGGATTACCTAATTCCACTTGCTCAATAAAATCCTGCCATCGTATCGGCTGACCATCTGCCCAATATAATTTATCACCGACCAATAATCCCGCTTTTTGTGCAGGGGAATTCTCGACAACCTTAGACAAAGTCATATCGACTTTAGTTCTAACCGGTAACATACCAAGAGAACTAAAAGCTGTTTCTTTTTCAGGGTTAAAATTCCAGTGAGATAAATCTAAGATTCTATGCTGTTCAATATTCGAACCGAATTCAACTAAGGTTAACTCTACTCTACTTTCACCAATTTTAGTTGCCAAAAGCATATTGATGGTTTCCCAATCAGGCGTAGCAACACCATCAATTTCAGTAATTTGCGTTTTTGGCTGAACCTGCGCCAGCTCTGCAATAGAATGAGGTTTTATATCATCAATAACCGGTTTAACGCTTGGAATTCCGATGGTATAAATCAGAAAATAAGCAAAAATGGCAAACAAGAAATTTGCGAACGGACCGGCGGCAATGATAAAAGCACGTTGGGCGACCGTTTTATGATCAAAGGCCTGTGATTTTAAGGTCTCAGGCACCTCTTCATTGCGTCCGTCCAGCATTTTGACATAGCCCCCAAGCGGAATGGCTGACACCGCAAATTCCGTTCCTTGTTTATCAGTACGCGACCAAATGACTTTGCCAAAACCAATAGAAAAACGATGGACTTTTACACCGCACTTTCGTGCCGCCCAGAAATGGCCATATTCATGCACCGTCACTAAAACGGCAATCACAATCAAAAATGAAACGGTTGACCACAAAAATGACATATCGCCAATCCTATAAGACAAAGAAATAGAAGTAGGCAAAGAATGGAACGGCAGCGGTTAAGCTGTCAATGCGATCCAAAATGCCACCATGCCCCGGAATTAAATGACTGCTATCTTTGATACCGCTTTGGCGTTTAAACATACTTTCCGTTAAATCGCCTAAAATAGAAATGGCAACGGTTGCCACTGACAAAGCAATAAAGGCTTCGGACGAGACATTCGCAGTCAAACGTTGTTGTGCTATATTCACAAAAATGGCTGCAACAATGCCTGCCATCACTAAACCGCCAATCGCCCCTTGCCAAGATTTTCCCGGAGAAACTTTTGGTGCCAGTTTGTGTTTACCAAATTTACGACCGACAAAATAAGCACCGGAATCTGCCACCCAAACCAAAACAAACACATACAACAACAGCATAATGCCGTGATAAGGCTCTGCCACATAATGATCTAAACGTAGTAATAATACGCCAATTAAAAATGGAATAAGGGTAAAGAAACAGAAAAAGAATTGTAAAACGGAATGCTTGCCCCAAACGGTACTACTTTTCGGGTAGGTCACTACAAAAAATAATGCCACCAGCCACCAAATAACTGCGCCTAATAAAATCGGCTGCGCATACAGTTCAAATACACGACCCGCGTCTAAATAATTGCCTTCCCCATAGATCCAGAGGAATAAAAAGGCAGCACTTAAACCGGTGATGGCATAGCGCCAAAAGGTTGGTTGTTTGAAATTAAAGAACTGGGTCCATTCCCAAACACCTAATACCACAACAACGCCCAAGGCGAGAGCAAAATAATAAGGTGAGAATAAAAATAACGCCGTAAAGACAAGGGCAATTAACACAATTGCCGAAATAACTCGTTGTTTAAGCACAATATATTCCTCAATTATTCGGTCCCGCCAAAACGGCGATGACGTTGTTGATAAGATAAAATCGCCTGATGAAATTCGGCTTCATTAAAATCCGGCCACAGTACATCGGAAAAATATAATTCCGCGTAGGCTGTTTGCCATAACAAGAAATTGCTAATGCGTTGTTCACCGCTGGTACGAATCAATAAATCCACTTCAGGCTCATCTTTCGTCACCAAATGTTGCTGAAATAAAGCTTCATTAACGTCTGCGACGTTAAGCTGTTGCGCTAGAACCTGTTCTGCTAGTTGCTGTGCCGCTTGAACGATATCCCAGCGCCCGCCATAATTCGCGGCAATATTTAACGTAAGTGCGGTGTTATTTTCCGTTAATTTTTCCGCTTTTTTGATTTTTTCCTGCAAGCCTGCACTAAAGCGGGAAATGTCGCCTAAAATTTTCAAACGAATGTCATTTTTATGCAGTTTTTTTACTTCGAAATCAAGCGCCTGCATAAATAAATTCATTAATGCGCTCACTTCTTGCTCGGGGCGGTTCCAGTTTTCACTACTAAACGCATATAAGGTTAAATATTTCACCCCAATTTTGCGCGCATAAGACACGGCTTCACGTACTGCTGCCACGCCATTTTTATGTCCAAAAACGCGCATTTTTCCTTGTTGCTTCGCCCAACGCCCGTTGCCGTCCATGATAATTGCAACGTGTTGCGGAATATTATTCCGATCTAATTCTGTCATTATCCCTTCTCAATGCAAAATATCAGTGTGACCAATGTGCCAATTGTTGTCGCGCATAGTCACGCGCGGCACGATCCACTTCCAACACATCATCAATCTGTTTGATTTGTTGCGACGGCATTTGTTCCACGACAGCCTGATTCAGTTTGGCAATATCCGTAAATTTAATTTGGCGTTCTAAAAAGGCTTGTACGGCCACTTCATTCGCCGCATTCATGGCAGTAGTCGCATACTGCCCTGCCGCAAAAGCTTCTATCGCCAGTTTCAAACAAGGATAACGTTGATAATCCGGTGCCAAAAAAGTCAGTCCATTTAATTGGTAAAAATCTAACGGGGCTACGCCAGAAAAAGTGCGGTGCGGATACGCCATGGTTTCTGCAATCGGTGTGCGCATATCAGGATTCCCCATTTGCGCAATAACGCTGCCATCAATGTAGCGTACCATGGAGTGAATAATGGATTGCGGGTGAATAATCACTTCCATTTCATCGGCGGTCGCATTAAACAACCAACGGGCCTCAATATACTCCAACCCCTTGTTCATCATCGTTGCGGAATCCACAGAGATCTTCTTGCCCATAGACCAGTTAGGATGTGCTACCGCCTGTTCCGGTGTAATACCGTCAAATTCGCTTAACTCCGTATAACGGAAAGGCCCACCGGAACCGGTCAGCACGATTTTACTGATGCCCAAATCTGCCAACGGGCAAAATCCGATGTGTTGTTGTGCCTGCGGAGGCAACGATTGGAAAATCGCATTATGTTCGCTATCCACCGGCAATAATTGCGCACCGTAGCGTTTTACCGCATCAATAAAAATCTGGCCGCAAGTAACCAATGCTTCTTTATTTGCCAGCAGAACTTTTTTACCGGCTTTCACTGCCGATAATGTTGGCAACAATCCGGCTGCGCCAACAATTGCCGCCATGACCATATCTGTATCGGGATGTGCGCTTAATTCACAAATGGCTTGCTGCCCTGCCAACACTTGCGTCAGAAGCTGATGTGCTGCCAATTTTTCACGCAGTATTTTTGCAGAATGTTCATCTGCCAAAGCAACAAAGTGCGGTCGAAATTTCAGGCATTTTTCAAACATTGCATCCACATTGGAACCTCCGACTAAAGCAAACGCCTCATATTTTTCCGGATTGTGTTCAATCACCGAGAGGGTGCTATTACCGATGGAACCTGTCGCGCCAAGAATCACGACCTTTTGTTTGTTTTGCATAAAATTTCGACCGCACTTTATCAATATTTCGGATGGGCGGAAAACCTTACCCATCCACATAAGAAAAGACGCAGTAAGGCACTGCGTCTGATGTTACCTGTTTTTATGATTAGAAATCGAGCAATTCTTTTTCTTTTTCCGCTAACACTTCATCAACTTTTTTGATGAATTTATCGGTAATTTGTTGAATCTCAGTTTCAGCCTTGTGCTGATCGTTTTCACTGATTTCTTTATCTTTTAACAAGGCTTTGATTTTATCGTTAGCATCACGGCGCACGTTACGAATCGCGACTTTGCCTTGCTCGCCTTCTGATTTCACAATTTTAATCAAATCACGGCGACGTTCTTCTGTTAATGGCGGAAGTGGCACGCGAATGGTTGTGCCGGCAGAAGACGGATTCAAACCTAAATCAGAGGTTAAAATGGCTTTTTCTACCGCTTGAATCAATGAACGATCAAATACAGTCACTGCTAAAGTACGGGCATCTTCTGCCACCACGTTGGCTAATTGACGCAATGGTGTCGCAGAACCGTAATAATCCACTTGAATGGCATCCAACAAACTTGGTTGCGCACGGCCGGTACGAATTTTTGCAATGTGGCCTCTTAATGCTTCAAGGCTTTTTTCCATGCGGTCTTGCGCATCTTTTTTAATTTCGTTAATCACAGTTATTCCTTTTTAAGTTTAAATAGATGAAACAAATCTTTTAGTCTTTTGCACAAATGAGCGTGCCTTCTTGTTCACCGGTAATTACACGGCGTAACGCACCGGGTTTTCCCATATTGAACACACGGATTGGCATGCCATGGTCACGCGCCAGTGTGAAAGCCGCCAAGTCCATCACTTGTAATTCACGATCGATAACATCGGCATAAGATAAGTGCGAGTACAAAACAGCATCAGGATTTTTTGCCGGATCACAATCATAGACACCATCGACTTTGGTTGCTTTTAACACGACATCCGCTTCAATTTCGATACCACGTAAGCAGGCAGCGGAATCTGTGGTAAAAAACGGACTACCTGTCCCACCGGAGAAAATGACAACGCGTTTTTCGCGTAACATTTTGATTGCTTCAGACCAGTTGTACGTATCGCAAATGCCGTTTAATTGAAATGCCGACATTAATTTTGCATTCACATCCGCACGGAAAAGCGAATCACGCATTGCCAACCCATTCATAACGGTGGCAAGCATTCCCATATGGTCACCGACCACGCGATTCATTCCGGCTTTAGCCAATTTAGCACCACGGAATAAGTTGCCTCCACCTAAGACGACACCTACTTCCACGCCCATATCAATGAGTTCTTTAATTTCTAACGCCATTCTATCTAAAATGGAAGGATCGATACCGAATCCATCATCACCTTGCAAGGCTTCGCCGCTGAGTTTTAACAAAATTCTTTTATAAATCGGTTGGCTCATCTCATTTCCCTTTTGTCTTCACAAAAATTGGCTCATTTTAATAGATCTTATCTACCCTGTGAAGTCAACATGAGGAAATAGCGCCCTTAAATAAAGAAAAAAATGACCGCACTTTTAGAGAAAGTGCGGTCATTTTTAAACGTGTTTTTCTTGTTATGTAAAACTCCAGAGTAATAATGCCAGCAATTGTGGAGAAACAATACGTAAGAACATCGCCAATGGATATACTGTCGCATAAGAGAGAGAAGCTGCACCGCTACCTTCTTTAATAGAATTAGCAAATGCCAATGCAGGTGGATCGGTCATCGAACCGGCAAGCACACCACAAAGAGAAAGGTAATTTAATTTGCTGTATAAGCGTGCGATAACTGCGGTAATTAATAATGGCACTAACGTAATAACGATACCGTAGCCCATCCATTCCAATCCACTTCCGTTTAATAAGGTATCCATAAAACTGCCGCCGGATTTTAACCCAACAACAGCCAAGAACAAGACAATCCCTAACTCGCGTAACGCCAAGTTAGCACTTGGCGGCATAAACCAATACAGTTTACCGATCGTACCAATGCGTGCCAAAACTAACGCAACCACTAACGGTCCACCAGCTAATCCCAATTTTAACGCCACCGGGAAACTGGGAAGATAAAAAGGAATAGAACCGAATAACACCCCTAAACCAATCCCAATAAACACCGGCAACATTTGTACTTGTTGCAATTTTTGCTCAGCATTACCAATCACAGAGATGGCGTTATTCATTATGTCGGTGCGACCCACCATGTGTAATACGTCACCGAACTGCAAAGTTGTATTGGCAGTCGGTACCAATTCCACACCGGCACGGTTTAAACGGGAAATGACGACACCGTATTTTTGATGAATACCAAGGGATTTAATTTTTTTACCCAACACTTTTTCGCTGGTCACCACAACCCGTTCTGAACGAATCTCCCCACCCTTGGTTGAAATCGGCATATCCAGCTCATCACCGATGATTAAGCACATTTTTTTCAATGCGCTCCGCTCTCCCACCAAATGCAACACATCATCCAAATGAATTTCAGAACCAGCTTTCGGCACGCAAATATTGTTACCACTTTTCAAGCGTGAACACACAATATCTCCTTCACCAAACCCTGGAATATCGATAAGACGCAAACCATCTAAGTTTCTATTAGTTACTTTCACATCAATAGTGGTTAACGTGTCTTTATCTTGCCCACTTTCATGTTGGAAATGTTGTTCTTCTTCATCGACTTTAATTTTAAAGAATAAACGTAGCAACCACATGGCAAGTAAAATACCGCAGATCCCAAACGGATATGCCATCGCATATGCCATCCCCATTGTTGACGTGGCACTCTTTAAACCAAGCTCTGCTAAAATTTGTTGACCCGCCCCTAATGATGGCGTGTTAGTTACCGCACCGGAATAAATCCCTAAAATAATGTCTAACGGCACATCGGCAAGCTTATGAATGAGAATCACCGAAATGCCGCCAAGCAATACGATCAAAAAGGCAAAACCGTTAAGTTTTAGCCCCGAACGTCGCAAAGAAGAAAAGAAACCTGGCCCTACTTGAATCCCGATCGTATACACAAACAGAATCAAGCCAAACTCTTGCACAAAATGTAATGTGTGTGTGTCTAATACCAATCCATATTGATTGGTAAAATGTGCCACAATGATTCCACCAAAGAGCACCCCGCCTACACCAAAACCGACACCTTTGATCTTACAATGACCAATCCATAAACCAATCACGGCAACCAAGGCGAGTAGGCTAATCGTAATAGCAATATCGCTCATATTTACCCCAAATAAAATTAATTATCACAAATTATAGCAACCTCATTTTTTTTAGGGAAAACAAACACAAAAAATGAAACCTCTATCACATTTTTTCTTGCCTAATGGGGAAATCTTTTTAAAATGAACCGCACTTTTTTATTAGCGGATCACATAATGGATTACTCTCAGGAAGCAATTACCTCCCTACTTTGGATTGCAAAAACCTTAGCAATCACGACCGTTGTTTTTAGCCTCAGTATCTTTTTATTGGTGCGTTTTACTCACTGGGGAAAACAATTTTGGATGTTTGCAGGCGGTTATCTTTCGCCGAAACGCAGTATTAAGCCGTTGTTATTTTTCGTGCTGATTGTGGCCTTAACCTTGTTTAGTGTTCGTCTTGGACTGGTACATTCCACTTGGTATAACAATATGTACACCTCACTGCAAGAGTTCAACCAACCGGTCTTTTGGGAGCAAATGATTCTGTTTTGTTTTATCGCCGGATTTTCCGTGCTTTCTGCCTTGATTAGCTATTACATCAGCCAACGCTTTTCCATTAATTGGATTGAATGGTTAAACCAAGAAATGTTGGAAAAATGGATGAGCCACCGCGCCTACTATAAAAGCCAATATACCGCCCAGCATTTGGACAACCCTGATCAACGTATTCAACAAGACGTGCAATCTTACGTCAAAACTACGCTTTCCCTCAGCACCGGTGTGATTGATGCGGTCACCTCCATGATTTCTTACACGATTTTATTGTGGGGATTAGCTGGGCCAATGAGTTTATTCGGCGTAGAAATTCCGCACATGATGGTCTTTTTAGTGTTTGCTTATGTCATTTTCACCACACTTATCGCCTTTTGGCTCGGTAAGCCCTTAATTCGCCTCAATTTCACCAACGAAAAATTAAATGCAAATTACCGTTACTCCTTAATTCGCGTAAAAGAATATGCCGAAAGCATCGCCTTCTATACCGGTGAAAAAGTCGAAAAAAGCCAGCTCTACAAACAATTCCGCGCTGTTATCGATAACATGTGGGATATCGTATTTCGAGCATTAAAGTTCTCCGGTTTTAATTTAGTGGTCAGCCAAATTTCCGTGGTTTTCCCATTACTCATTCAAGTGGGACGCTATTTTGAGAAACAAATTAAACTGGGCGATCTGATGCAAACCTTGCAAGTCTTTGGCAAATTGCATTCCAATCTCTCTTTCTTCCGTAACACATATGATAGCTTTGCCGAATACAAAGCCACTTTGGACCGTTTAACCGGCTTCCATTACAGCGTCGAAGCGGCGCAGAAAGAAAACAAAACTCAGATCATCGATCACCCAACCGATGTTATATTCCAACACCTGAATGTTCAGTCACCGCTTGGTAAAACACTGATTAACGATCTCAATCTCACTCTGCCGAAAGGGGACTCTTTGCTAATCCAAGGGCAGTCCGGTGTGGGAAAAACTACGTTGTTACGTACCGTTGCAGGTTTATGGTCATACGCGAACGGAGAAATCTTCTGCCCACAACAAAACAGCCTTTTCCTTTCACAACGCCCTTATTTGCCCCAAGGAGATTTGCTCACCGCACTGTATTACCCCAACACCACGGAACAGGCTGATTTAGCGAAAGTAAATGACGTATTACAGCAAGTGCAACTTGCCCATTTACAAGAACGTTTGGAACAAGAACAAGACTGGAGCCGTATTTTGTCTCTTGGTGAACAGCAACGTCTCGCCTTCGCGCGGCTTTTGATCCATAAACCGCAAGTCGCCTTTTTAGACGAAGCCACCGCCAGCCTGGATGAAGGACTTGAAGATGCCATGTATCGGTTAATTCGCCGGGAATTGCCGAATACCACCCTTATCAGCGTCGGACATCGTTCAACCTTAGTGCCGTTACATGAAAAACGTTTAGAATTGAAAACGGATGGGCATTGGGAATTAAGTACTCATTAGGTTTACTGTGACTTTCTTTGCTTCGCCAAAGAAAATCACTAAAGAAAGGCGCCCCTGCTTTGTCTTTTTCCCCTTGTTCTATTGAATTTGCCTGACGGAAGTTTTTGAACTCGCTTCGCTCAAACAAAGCGAAAATTTCCTACAAATTCAATGCCACAAGGGCGGCAAAGAAGGGAACCCACTAATGTTAAGTGCGGTCACAAAATCCAACGGATTTTAAGCCTACAACCCCATCAAGACGAACAATCTAACTTGATTCGATTAAGCGTAATTTCCAACTTATTCCTTCATAACGAAAAAAGTAGAACTATTTGATAAATAAATTTTTCCTAGAATAAAAATTCACAGCAAAAAACAGATGAAGAACATCAATCTAACAAACACAAAAATATTAGACAATAAATCTAAAATAATTTCTAAAATAACGCAAAAATCAATATAAAACACTAAGCAAACGTTTGACAGAAGAATTTAAATCCGTAATATGTGACGCACTTTACAGATTTTTATACACTAGGATTTTTCATGTTTCACACTGTTTCTTTCTCCCTCAACCTGCTGTTCTCACATGCTTTGTGCGGCTAAGTTGTGGATAAAAAACAGTCAAATGTAAAACCCTCAAAATTTAAACCCGCACTCTACTTTGCGGGTTTTTTCGTTTTAAAAATACCGTAAAAAATGACCGCACTTTGAGTGATTGAAAGAAGGAAAATGTTATGACAGATCGCGTTATTATTTTTGATACCACCTTGCGTGATGGCGAGCAAGCGTTAAAAGCAAGCTTAACCGTTAAAGAGAAATTACAGATTGCTTTAGCACTTGAGCGTTTAGGCGTGGATGTCATGGAAGTGGGCTTTCCGGTTTCTTCTCAAGGCGATTTTGAATCTGTGCAAACCATCGCACGTCACATCAAAAATAGTCGCGTTGCGGCACTTTCCCGTGCGGTAGGAAAAGACATCGATGCGGCGTATGAAGCCTTAAAAGTGGCGGAAGCTTTCCGTATTCACACCTTTATTGCCAGCTCGGCTTTGCACGTGGAAGCCAAATTAAAACGCACCTTTGACGATGTGGTGGAAATGGCGGTGGCGGCAGTGAAACGCGCGCGTAACTACACCGATGATGTGGAATTTTCCTGCGAAGATGCCGGACGCACCGGTATCGACAATATTTGTCGCATTGTGGAAGCAGCAATCAACGCCGGTGCCACCACCGTCAACATTCCGGATACCGTCGGTTTCTGCTTACCTAACGAATATGGCAACATCATTGCCCAAGTGCGCAACCGTGTACCAAACATCGACAAAGCCATTATTTCCGTGCACTGCCACAATGACTTAGGCATGGCGACCGCCAACTCTTTAACCGCCGTACAAAACGGTGCACGCCAAATTGAATGTACTATCAACGGCATCGGCGAGCGCGCAGGCAACACCGCCTTGGAAGAAGTGGTGATGGCAATGAAAGTTCGCCAAGAATTTATGGGTGTGGATACACGCATCAACACGCAAGAAATTCATCGCGTCAGCCAAATGGTGAGTCAGCTTTGCAATATGCCGATTCAACCGAACAAAGCCATTGTCGGGTCAAATGCCTTTGCGCATTCGTCCGGTATCCACCAAGACGGTATGTTGAAAAACAAAAACACCTACGAAATCATGTCACCGGAAACTATCGGTTTGAAGAAAGAGAAATTGAACTTAACCGCGCGTTCCGGCCGTGCAGCGGTGAAAGGCCACATGACCGACATGGGCTACACCGAGCAAGATTACGACTTGGATAAATTATATGATGCCTTCTTGAAATTGGCGGACAAAAAAGGCCAAGTGTTCGATTATGACTTGGAAGCCTTAGCGTTCATTGATATGCAACAAGGGGATGAAGATCGTTTAGTGTTAGATAAACTTTCTGCGCATTCCACCAAAGAATACCCGGCAACTGCCTTTGTTCAATTACAGTTAGACGGTGAGAAATTAAGTACTTCGTCAATCGGCGGTAACGGCCCGGTGGATGCGGTTTACAATGCGATTTTGAATTTAACCGGCTTAGAGATCAAGATGTCTCACTATAACTTAACCGCCAAAGGTGAAGGCGCTGAAGCGTTAGGTCAGGTGGATATTGTGGTGGAACACGAAGGCCGTAAATTCCATGGAGTGGGTTTGGCGACAGATATCGTTGAATCTTCTGCGTTGGCGTTAGTGCATGCGATTAATGCGATTTACCGTTCACATAAAGTCGCAGATATTAAGAATCATAAACATCATTAATCTATCGAGTTCCCCTCTTTAGCAAAGAGGGGTTAGGGGAGATTTGGCAGAAGTAACATCAACCTCAGTGGTGAATTTTATATCGTTAAAATCTCCCCCCAGCCCCTCTTTACAAAAGAGGGGAGAAAATTAACCGCACTTTAGTGTGAAAGAAATAGGAAAAACAATA
>CAUPZK010000015.1:0-47328 GCA_963515835.1 uncultured Aggregatibacter sp. | reverse complement strand
TGGGGGTGTGTGGGAAAAAATAAAGTAAAGCGGAATATTTTAAATTGGAACCTAATTTACGTTGAGAGATCTTGTGCTAATTGTTATTCTTTAAAAGATAACTGTTGATGTTTTAAGGAGAAAATTATGTATTTTTTAGATGGATTACCAATCGCCGCTATTATTTTTGTCGTGCTTGTTGGTGTGGTGCTTTATTCTACGCTCAAGACTGTTCCTCAAGGCTATAACTGGACTATTGAACGTTTTGGCCGTTATACCCGTACCTTAATGCCTGGTTTGAATTTTGTTGTTCCATTCGTTGATCGTGTTGGTCGTAAAATTAATATGATGGAACAGGTTTTAGATATTCCATCACAAGAAGTTATTTCAAAAGATAATGCTAATGTAGCTATTGATGCGGTATGTTTCGTTCAAGTTATTGACGCACGTAATGCTGCTTATGAAGTAAATCATTTAGAGCAAGCTATCATCAACCTTACTATGACAAATATTCGTACTGTATTAGGTTCTATGGAATTGGATGAAATGTTATCTCAACGTGATTCAATTAATAGCCGATTGCTGTCTATTGTGGATGAAGCGACAAATCCTTGGGGAATTAAGGTTACCCGTATTGAAATTCGTGATGTTCGTCCTCCACATGAATTGATTGCTGCGATGAATGCACAAATGAAAGCAGAACGTAATAAACGTGCGGATATTTTAGAAGCAGAAGGGGTGCGTCAAGCAGAAATTTTGCGCGCAGAAGGGGAAAAACAATCGCGTATTCTGAAAGCGGAAGGGGAAAGACAAGAGGCATTTTTACAAGCTGAAGCTCGTGAACGTGCAGCTGAAGCAGAAGCGAAAGCAACGCAAATGGTGTCTGACGCGATTGCTAATGGTGATACGAAAGCGATTAATTATTTTATCGCACAAAAATATACTGAAGCATTGAAAGAAATTGGTGGTTCGGATAATAGTAAGGTTGTTTTAATGCCTTTAGAAGCAGGTAATTTAATCGGTTCAATTGCAGGAATTTCTGAGCTATTAAAATCCGATAAAAAATAAATTAATCATAAAATCGAGGTTGGTATGGAATGGTTAACAGACTGGGGGGGTTGGCATTGGCTTATTCTTGGTTTTTTCTTGCTTATTGCTGAAATTTTAGTACCGGGAGTTTTTCTTTTATGGTGGGGATTATCTGCCATTGTGATTGCAGGTATTACATATTTGATTCCTACGCTACCTCTTTCTTTTCTTGCGGTAATGTACGCCCTTATTGCCAGTATTCTCAGTATTATCTGGTGGCGTTATCAACATGGCAAAGATCAAATTGATCAAGCACAAAGTGCTCTTAACCAACGGAATCATGCAATGATAGGAGCGCAGGGCAAGGTTTTGGAAATTGGTGAAAATGGTATCGGTAGGGGCGCTTTTGGCGATACTACCTGGCGAATACAAGGATGTGATTTAGCTGTCAATGACATTGTTGAAGTAACGGCTGTGGATAGTATTACATTAAAAGTTAGCAAGATTTAAGGATATTAATGAAGCATTTAATTATTTTTGCTCACCCTAACCAACAAAGTCTTAATCGAGCTTTAGTAGAACGTGTTGTTCAGGCATCGCATGAAATGAATGTCGAAACGATAGTACGAGATCTTTATACGTTAAATTTTAATCCCATTTTATCTTGGGATGAATTAGATGCTTGTCAGGCAGGTATTGTATCGGCAGAAGTGAAATTTGAACAAAATCAGATAAAAGAAGCTGATTTGATTACGTTGGTCTATCCTCTTTGGTGGATGGGATTTCCGGCAATTTTGAAAGGCTATTTGGATCGAGTGTTGAGTTATGGCTTTGCTTATCAAACTGAAAATGGTTGTTCGGTAGGTTTATTGAGCGATAAGAAAATGCAGCATTTTATCACCATGGGAAATAATCTTGAGCGTTACCAAAGTCTGAATTTTGATAAAGCCTTGCAAACCTGTTTGGTTGATGGTTTATTTAATTTCTGCGGTATTACGGATATTCAGCATGATATTTTTGGCGATATACATTTATTAAATGAAGCAGGTTATTTGAATATTTTGAATCTTGCGACACAAAAAACGCAAGAAAATCTGACCGCACTTTTAGCGAAAGAGGATAAGGCATAATGCAAGAGAATCTACAATTAAATAACTTTTCTTTGATTAGTCGATTATTTGGTAATTTATTTTATCGCCAGCCGACAGATCCTATTTTATCCGGTGTATTTGCTTGGTTAAATCAAGGTAACTTATCTCAAGTTTGGGCATTAAACGAAGATAATAACAGCCAAAAGGCGTTAGATTCATTACAAATGGCTATTGATTTAACCTTGTTAGATAAAGAATACCAAAAGCTTTTTGGTGAATCAGGAAATGTTGCAACAGAAATTTCTGCGTATGACATTTCTGTTGAAGAGTTTCATGATTTTCGCCAAGTTCGTGGTTTGCCTGAAGCCGAGAACATCGATCATTTTGCCATGTTATTGTTAACCGCATCTTGGTTGGAAGATAATGCGGATTCTTTAAGTGCCCAACAGGAGTTATTTGAACGTTTTTTGCTGCCTTGCGCAGCTAAGTTTTTAATGAAAGTTGAAACACAGGCTACACTGCCGTTTTATCGTTCTTTGGCTTATTTAACGCGTGAAATTCTCTCTGCGATGGCGGATGAGTTAGATTCAGAAGCATGATAAAAAATCATTAAAAATAAAGGTGAGCTTGCGGCTCACCTTTTTGGTATCTAGTCTTTATATAGATGATTGTCTTCATTCGGTTGTGTCTTAAAGCGGCGATGGAGCCACATATACTGTTCAACGCCTTTCATAATTTCTGTTTCAATTACTTTGTTCATTCTTGCCGCAATCTCAGCCTCATCATGTAAATCGGAAAAATCGACTGGCGGAGAGATGGTGACCGTATAGCCGGAATTATCTGAGTTTTTAAGCGGTGCGAAAGGAATCACTTTACTGTTTGGAGAAGACTTTAATAAGTAATAACTGCCGGTTGTTGTTGCAGCGTGAGGAACCGCAAAGAACGGCACGAAAACAGCATTTTTTCGACCATAGTCGTGGTCCGGTGCATACCAAATAATATCGCCATTTCGTATCGCCTTAATCATGCCACGGAGATCTTTACGATCCAGCATCGATTTATTGGAACGTAATCTCCCTTGTGTTTGAACCCAATCAAACAATGGGTTATCGTTAGGGCGATAAACCCCAATCCCCGGTTGATGAATACCAACAATACGAGCGCCCAATTCCAGCGTTAAGAAATGTATGCCGACGAAAATGATACCGTCTGCCAAATTGTCTTTTAAATAGTCAAGCCCTTCAATTTTTGACCATTTTTTTATACGACGATCAGACCAAAACCACGCCATACCTGTTTCAATAATCGCCATTCCGGTAGCGCGTAGGTTGGCTTGTAAAATCTGATGGATTTGTTGTTCAGGCCAGTCAGGAAAGCAAAGTTCCAGATTGCGTTTCGCGATCTTAGCGCGTCGCTTGCCCACACCGGTTTTCGCAAAAAGCCAGCCTAATCCATTGCCAATTTTGCATAAAACGGGGTAAGGCAGGAGTAACATTAAACGGAAAATACCGAGAGCGAACCAAAAGCCCCAATGTTTTGGATGGAGAAATTCAATTTTAAATGTCGGAAGAACGGATTTTGCCATAAGGATTACAGGGTGACTTCAATTGGTTTTTAGTTTAACGGAATTTTTAGGAAATAGCATTTCCCCTGTGGTAATATTAGCAGAATTTTTTATTTCAATAAGTTAAGAGAAAATCAAATGGCTCAATATTCTGCACAATTTAATCAGGCAAAAGTTTTGGTATTAGGCGATGTGATGTTAGATCGCTATTGGTTTGGTGCGACCAATCGAATTTCGCCGGAAGCGCCGGTGCCGGTGGTACGCGTTCAGAAAAATGAAGAACGCGCGGGCGGTGCAGCAAACGTGGCGATGAACATTGCGTCATTAAATGTGCCGGTGCAGTTGCTAGGGTTGACCGGTCAGGATGAAGCTGGGGCAGCATTGACGGCATTATTACAACAACAAAAAATCGATTGTAATTTTGTCCAATTATCGACCCATCCAACGATTACCAAGTTACGTATTTTATCCCGTCATCAGCAGCTTTTACGCCTTGATTTTGAAGAAGATTTTCAAAATGTAACCAGTGAAGCCTTATTACAAAAATTAGAAAGTGCGGTCAAAAATTACGGTGCCTTAGTGCTTTCGGATTACGGCAAAGGCACGTTAAATGATGTACAAAAAATGATTCAAATTGCGCGTAATGCCAATGTGCCGGTATTAATCGATCCGAAAGGGACGGATTTTGAACGTTATCGCGGTGCAACCTTGCTCACGCCGAATATGTCGGAATTTGAAGCAGTCGTGGGGAAATGTCATTCCGAACAAGAGATTATTGACAAGGGGCTGAAACTCATTTCAGACATCAATCTCACCGCACTTTTGGTGACACGTTCTGAAAAAGGCATGACCTTATTGCGTCCAAACCAACCGGTATTCCATTTGCCGACAGAGGCCAAAGAAGTCTTTGATGTGACCGGGGCGGGCGATACCGTGATCAGTGTGCTTGCAATCGCGTTAGCGGATGGCCGTAGTTTTGAAGAGGCCTGTTATTTATCCAATGTTGCCGCTGGTATTGTGGTGGGTAAATTGGGCACATCAACCGTTTCAACTGTCGAGTTGGAAAATGCGATTCATGGGAGAACGACAGTCGGTTTTGGTGTGATGACCGAAACTGAATTGAAACAAGCCGTGAAATTGGCCAAAGATCGTGGTGAAAAAATCGTGATGACAAACGGGTGTTTTGATATTTTGCATCCTGGTCACGTGTCTTACTTAGAAAATGCCCGTAAGCTAGGTGATCGGTTAATTGTGGCGGTGAATACGGATGAATCGGTAAAACGCTTAAAAGGGGAAGAACGACCGATTAATCATTTAGCCTCGAGAATGGCCGTACTTGCCGGTCTTTCTTCTGTGGATTGGCTGGTGGCCTTTGATGAAGATACGCCGCAACGTTTAATTGGTGAGGTTTTGCCTGATTTATTGGTGAAAGGCGGCGACTATAAACCGGAAGACATTGCCGGCAGTCAAGAAGTCTGGGCAAACGGTGGCGAGGTGAAAGTGCTGAATTTTGAGAATGGTTTTTCCACATCGAACGTGATTAAGAAAATTAGGCATTTGGAAAAATAACACAAACAAAAAGCGCGGTTTATCCGCGCTTTTTTATTTATAAGTTATGCAACATTTTTTCAATATGCTTCAAGCCATTTAATCGAGTAGAACTTAACCGTTGAGCAATCCCTAATTCATTGAAATAAGCGGTTAGGTTAAATTGGCGCAAAGCTTCCGCAGTTTGATTTTCAATGCGCTGCAACAAAATCCATAACAAGCCATTCATAATGCGAGCTTCGCTATAGGCCTGAAAGTGGAAAGTGCGGTCTGTTTTTTCCGTGAATTTAAACCAGACTTGCACTTCACAGCCCGGAATGCTGTGCATCGTTGCAAATTCCTCTTCACTTGGCTCAGGAAGGTTTTTTCCAGCTTGAATAATCAAGCGATAGCGATCTTCCCAATGTTTTGTTTCAACTAATTGTTGTTCAATATTCATCTTAATAATTCTAAACTTTTATCTAATGCGTTAAAGAAGATTTCGACCTCTGAGGCTACATTGTATGGTGCAAAAGATAAACGCAACGTAGCCGTTTGTCCTAAACGCGCCAAATAAGGTTGGGCACAATGCTCTCCAACGCGTAGCGCAATGTGTTGTTCTGCCAGCAATGTGGCTAAATCGGAAGCGTTAATGTCTTCAAAGATGAAACTAATCACAGAGCTTGGTTCTGGCGAATTAAAGAGGTGGCATTTTTCATAATAGCTTAAGCGTTGGCGAGTGATTTCCGCTAAATGTACAGCGGAGGATTCCATTTCTGTAATATCCCATTGGCTCAGCCACGCTAATACTGCGTTGAAACCAATGACGGCGGCAATATTGGGAGTGCCGGCTTCTAAACGGTAAGGCAATGCTGAAAACGTAATTTTCTCTTTGCTGACTTTGCTGATCATTTTACCGCCATATTGTAGCGGTTGTAGTAAATTGAGTGAGGATAATTTTCCGCTTAACACGCCAAGTCCGGTTGGTCCGTAAATTTTATGGGCAGAAAAAGCAATAAAATCCACATCCAATTCGGCTAAGTCGATTTTAACGTGGCTAATTGCTTGCGCGGCGTCCAACAAAATGAAGGCAGAACTTTTGTCTCGAATATGCTGAATCAGTTGTTTGACAGGTTGCTGAGTACCGGTGACATTCGATGCAAAATTTAACGCCACCAGTTTAGTGTTTGGATTTAATTGTTTTAGCAAGGTTTCGGTGTTAATTAACCAACTATCATCAATCGGTAATACATGAAGTTTTGCCCCGCTTTTTTCGGCAATTTGATGCCAAGTAACGAAATTGGCGTGATGATCCGCTTCACTAATAATGATTTCATCGCCTGTCTTTAGATGTGGCAATAAGCCATTTGCAACAGTATTAATCGCTTGAGTAGTGCCTGATGTCCAAATGACGGCTTGTTCATCTTCCGCATTAATGAGGTGTTTTACACGAGTGCGCGCTTGCTCGTAAAGTGCGGTCTGTTTTTCATCATATTGGCTACGATGCACCGAACCGGCAGACTGGTAAAAATCTATCGTGGCATCAATGAGACATTGTGGTTTTAATGTTGTTGCAGCGTTATCTAAATAGACTACTGCATCGTTATGCGTGAAATAAGGAAAATATTGACGAAATGTCATAGGCTCAAAATTCATGTAACTTACCTTTTGGAATGACGCCATAAGTGCGGTTCAATTGGAAAACGATCCTGCCATAAACCAAGGCGTTTATTTCGGGCAATTTGTTCAGCTTGGGCATAAATAGGTGTCGTTGCATATTGTTTATATGCCCAGGCCATGCCTTGTTGCACCATGATTAAATTGACATTTTGCCCTTGGGAATTATATACCGTGGCTAACGTGCGATGATAACGATCTTCTCCTGTTACCGCCAGTTTGACATGTCGTTGGTGAATGAGTGAAGCAAGTCGTTGACGAGATTTTTTACCGAAAGGTTGATGATGTTCAGGTGCGTCAATTTCGGCTAAACGTACTTTTATCTGTTGGTTATTTGTGGTTAGGCAGGTAAAGGTGTCGCCATCAGTAATGCTTACAACACGACAGGTAAGCATTTTTGCCTGAAGCGTAAAAGAGAACAGCAACAGTAGAATGCAGAAAAATCCTTGTGGCATAATCATTATCGCATTAAAAGTGCGGTTGTTTTTCTCGGTAAATTTTAAGTGGAAAGGAAGATTCAATTACAAAAAAAGCTGCGTTTTACCGCAGCTTTTATTCTTCAGAAACTTATCATTGGTGCCTAGGGTCGGACTCGAACCGACACGTTTATTCAACGGCGGATTTTGAATCCGCTGCGTCTACCAATTTCGCCACCCAGGCAACACTGATAAGTCTCGTAAAAACGAGCGGTATTATAAGGGATTGTATTTCAGTTGCAAGTAAAAACTTTGTAATTTTATTTAACTGTATAAAATTCAACACATTTGATGATTTTTATCTGTGAAATGTTGATCGCACTTTTCCTTTTTCTGGCTTTATTTTCCCTTATTTTGAATAAAAAACTCACCCTAAGTACTAAAATAGGCGTAGAATGACTTTACATCTTTATTTTAAAATTTAAAAAAAAGTTGAGTTTATTTATGTATCGGAAAGCGTTTGAATTAGCAAGATCGTTGCTCATTCTTTATCTTATGCTCTATCTTGGCGGTTTAGTCGCCCATTACGTACCTATTGGTATTCCATCGAGTATTTGGGGGTTATTACTGCTGTTTACCTGCTTAATTTTGCGTATCGTCAAAGTGGAGTGGGTGATATTTTCCTCTCGTCTTTTAATTCGTTATATGGCGCTTTTGTTTGTGCCGGTCAGTGTGGGAATCATCAAATACTCCGGCTTGCTCATGGATCAAATGAAAGAATTGTTGTTGCCGAATATTGTCAGTACTTGCGTCACCTTGGTTGTAATCGGTTTACTTTCTGATTATTTGTTTTCCCTCAAATCCTTTACGCACCTCAAACATAAAATCATGAAAAAACGGGCAAAGGAGGAATAATGTCTTATCTTGTTTATGCATATACGTTATTGACAATTTTAGCTTTCACGTTGGCAGTGAAAATCAATCAACGCTGGAAATCGGTGGTATTAAATAGTTTTGTATTAACCGTATTGATGTTAGTGGCTGTCTTGCTGACCTTTCATTTGCCTTATGATAACTATATGGTCGGTAATGCGCCGCTCAATAATTTGTTAGGCGTTAGTATTGTGGCATTGGCAGTGCCGTTATATGAGCAACTTCGACAAATCAGTCGTCACTGGCAGATTATTTTAATTACCACTGTGTCCGCATCTCTCTTAGCCATGTTTAGTGGTGCGGTATTGGCGTTACTTCTTGGCGCGAAACCGGATATTGTGGCGACCATTTTACCGAAATCCATTACCACACCGATTGCCATGGCAGTATCTGAAAATTTAGGCGGGATTCCTTCCGTTGCTGCGGTGGGCGTCGTTGTTGCCGGTCTGCAAGGATCGATTTTTGGCTATTTACTCTTAAAAAAAATCGGCTTAAAAAATCAAGAAGCGATCGGCTTATCCGTTGGGGCGATTTCTCATGCACTAGGCACAGTAAGTTGTATGGAAAATAATGCAAAAGCAGGGAGTTACAGTTCCATTTCTTTAGTATTGTGCGGTATCATTAGCTCAATTTTGGCACCTTTTGTCTTCAAATTGATCTACGCATTGGTATAGCATGAAAAATCAAATTAATCCTCGTTGGCAGCAACGTTTTATTGACGATAAACCTCGGGAAAAAGACCACCGACCGCCATTTCGCCGTGATCGCGGGCGTATTCTTCATTCCGCCGCTTTTCGTTGTTTACAAGCAAAAACGCAAATTCATGCGGTAGGCGAAAATGATTTTTACCGCACGCGATTAACTCATTCTTTGGAAGTGGCACAAATCGGCAGCAGCCTTGTGGCGCAACTCAAATTTGCTGAAGCCTTTGCTACCTTGGCACAACAACTGTCTCAGGATAAAAGCGAGTTGCAAAAGCAACTTAGCCCTTTGTTGCCCACCAATGATTTAATCGAAAGTTTGTGTTTTGCGCACGACATCGGCCATCCGCCTTTTGGGCATGGTGGCGAGGTCGCACTCAATTATATGATGCGCAATAATGGCGGTTTTGAGGGAAATGCGCAGACTTTTCGCTTGCTCACCAAGCTTGAACCTTACACGCCCAATGCCGGCATGAATTTAACCCGCCGCACCATTCTTGGCATTGTGAAATACCCGACCATTTTGGATGTCTCTTCCGCGCAATATGATCAATTCGCTGAAAGTCAACACAGTGATCCTCGTTATGTCAAAATCGCGGACTGGCGACCGGGGAAAGGATTATTCCGTGATGATCTTGATATGTTTAACTGGTTACTTGAACCGCTTTCTGAAAGTGATCGTGCGTTATTCGGTTCACTCCAAAAAGTGCGGTCAGATCCGCAAGAGATTTTAAAGACTCGTTTTAAATCCCTCGACTGTAGCATTATGGAGCTAGCGGATGACATCGCTTATGGCGTACATGATTTGGAAGATGCCATCGTCGTCGGTGTGGTCAATGTGCAGCAATGGCAAGAGGCCTTGAATGCATTGAAAGACTGTCAATCAGATTGGATGCGACAACATATTGAAGATATCAGTACAAAACTGTTTTCCGATCAACATTACTTACGCAAAAACGCTATCGGTGCGTTAGTGAATTATTTCATCACCAATGTGCGTTGGAAAACTCAACCTGAATTTAGCGATCCGCTGTTGCGTTATAACGCGGAATTACCGTTGGAAGTGGTGGGCGTGCTAAAAGTATTCAAAAATTTTGTCCAGAAATACGTGATTAATAACGTGGAAACGCAACGTGTAGAATATAAAGGTCAGCGTATTTTGACGGAGCTGTTCCAAATTTTTGATTCGGATCCGCAACGATTACTCCCAACCAACACAGCCAACCGCTGGCGGAATGCAGAAGAAAACGGTAAAAAACGCGTGATTTGCGATTACATTGCCGGCATGTCGGATGCGTATGCATTGAAGGTGTATCAGCAACTTTAAAGTGCGGTCGTTATTTATCATTAATATGAAATGACGCTTGCTGAGCTTGTCGATGCATAAGCTATTTCATCACTATTTTTTCATTTTTATAGGATTTTTTTGTGGCACTTATTAGTTTAACTAACGGATATCTTTCTTTCAGCGATGCTCCTTTATTGGATCATGCCGAACTACATATTGAGCCTAATGAGCGCGTGTGTTTAGTCGGTCGCAATGGCGCCGGCAAATCTACGTTGCTAAAAATTATTGCCGGTGATGTCATCATGGATGACGGCAAAGTACAGTATGAAAAAGACTTGGTTGTGTCCCGTTTAGAGCAGGATCCGCCGCGCCATGCGGAAGGCAATGTGTTTGATTATGTGGCGGAAGGGATTGAGCATTTGGCGGATTTATTGAAGGAATACCATTATATTTCCGTGCAGCTAGAGCAGCATTACAGCGAGCAGACGTTAAACCAACTCGCTCAAATTCAAGCGAAATTGGAACACGCCAACGGCTGGCAGTTTGAAAATAAAATCAATGAAGTGTTACAAAAACTTGAATTAAATCCGAATACGAAACTTGCTGATTTATCCGGTGGTTGGTTGCGTAAAGCCGCTTTGGCGCGCGCCTTAGTGTGTAACCCGGATGTGTTGTTGTTAGATGAGCCGACTAACCACTTGGATGTGGATGCCATCGAATGGCTGGAAAATTTCCTGATGGAATTTGGCGGGAGCATTGTGTTTATTTCTCACGATCGTTCTTTCATTCGCAAAATGGCGACTCGCATCGTGGATTTAGATCGCGGCAAATTGGTGTCTTACCCCGGCAACTACGATTTATACCTTACCGCGAAAGAAGAAAACTTGCGGGTAGAAGCGTTACAAAATGAGTTATTTGATAAACGCTTAGCGCAAGAGGAGGTCTGGATTCGCCAAGGCATTAAAGCCCGTCGCACCCGTAATGAAGGACGCGTGCGCGCGTTAAAAGCCATGCGCGAAGAACGTCGCCAACGTCGTGACGTGATGGGCACCGCAAAATTGCAATTAGACACGTCCAGCCGCTCCGGCAAAATCGTATTTGAAATGGAAAACGTCAGTTACGACATTGACGGCAAACAATTACTTAACGATTTTAGCACCACCATTTTACGCGGCGACAAAATCGCTTTAGTCGGCCCGAACGGGTGTGGTAAAACCACCTTTATCAAATTGCTACTCGGCGAAATTCAACCTACAAGTGGATCCATACGCTGTGGTACCAAATTAGAGATTGCCTATTTTGATCAATATCGCGCCGATCTCGATCCGGAAAAATCCGTGATGGATAACGTTGCCGACGGTAAGCAGGACGTGGAAGTCAACGGCATCAAGCGCCATGTGTTGGGCTATTTGCAAGATTTCTTGTTCCTACCGAAACGTGCTATGACGCCAGTAAAAGCCCTTTCCGGTGGTGAACGCAATCGTCTATTATTAGCAAAATTATTATTAAAACCGAATAATTTATTGATTCTCGACGAACCAACCAATGACTTGGACGTCGAAACCTTGGAGCTCTTGGAAGAAATCCTCACCGACTACCAAGGCACATTACTCATCGTCAGCCACGACCGTCAATTCATCGATAACACCGCGACGGAATGCTACATCTTTGAAGGCGATGGCGTGTTGAATAAATATGTTGGTGGCTTCTTCGATGCTAAACAGCAACAAGACAATTATTTTGCTCAAAAAGCAGAACAGAACGCAGAAAAACAGAAAAAAGTTGAGCCGAAAAAAGAAGAAAGTGCGGTGGAAAATAAAGCTGTTTCGAATAAACCCAGATCCGTCAAACTTTCTTACAAAGAACAGCGCGAACTGGAACAACTCCCGCAACTGTTGGAAGAGTTAGAAGAAAAAATCACCGCACTTCAAACCGAAATTGGTGATCCGAATTTCTTCCAACAAGCTCACGATGTGACGGATGGCAAGCTGAAAGCCTTGGCTGACGCTGAAGCCGAACTAGAAACAGCATTTATGCGTTGGGAAGCATTGGAAGAAAAGAAAAATGTGGCGGAAGGGAAATAGCTAAATTGTTTGATATGAAATAAAAAAGTGCGGTGGATTTTCACCGCACTTTTTTTGTTAAATCAGATTACTAATAAAAATCACCAAAATAATAAACGGCACGACAAATTTCACGTAGTTAAACCAAAGTTTGGTAAAAGTAGAATCTGGCGTTGGCGACAGTTCTTTTTTTGCGTCGTCTTTTAACACGAAACCCACGAAAAGCGCGCAACCAAGGGCAGTAAGCATAAACAGAATATTGCCACTGACGAAATCAAAGGCATCGAAAATGCTTTTGCCGAAGAAGGTGACGTCTTTCCAAAGATTATCCCCTAAAATAGACGGCACGTTGCCTAAGAGAAAAATTCCGCTGAGCGTTAGAATAATGGCTTTGCTACGGCGCATTCTGAGTTTTTCTTGTAAGGCCGTGATGATCACTTCATAAATGGTGATAGACGTGGTCAATGCGGCAATCAGCAATAAGCCAAAGAAGATAATCGCAAAGAGTTTACCCGCCCATAAATGGGAGAACACAATCGGCAAACTTTGGAATACCAATGTTGGGCCGGCATTCGGTTCAATGCCAAAGGTAAACAAAGACGGGAAAATCATAAAGCCGGCTAACACGGCGATAATGGTGTTAGTGAAGCCGGTGATAACGGCGGTTTGGATTAAATTTTCTTCTTTATTTAAGTAGCTGGAAAGGGTGATTAACACACCGAAACCTAAGCTTAAAGCGAAGAAAACTTGTCCCAACACGAAAACAAATAATTTTGGAGTAATTTTAGAAAAATCCGGTTTGAGGTAAAAGGTGATACCTTCCATTGCCCCCGGCAAGGTAATATTACGAATAACCATGCCAATCAAGAAAATAAACAGCAATGGCATTAAGTATTTCACGGAGCGCTCAATGCCGCCGATAATGCCTTTTGCCAAAATAATGTAATTCACGAATACAAAAAGTGCAGTGTAAATAATGATTTCAACCGGGCTGTTACTGATGTGTAAATCGTAGAAATCTTTTGCGACATCTTTGGTGATGGGCGTAGAAATATCAAGCGTACCACTGATGAGATTAATGATATAGGTAATCACCCAACCGCCAAGTACCATGTAATACGCCATGATCCCAAACGCACCGAGAAGCCCCATATAGCCAAGCAGTTTCCAATATTTTGAAATCCCTTTGCCTTTATCTAAAATCTTATCGCCAAAGGCATCAATGGAGTTGACCCGTAAACGACGACCAATCACGTTTTCTACTAAAATCATTGGAATACCAATGACAATCATCGCAATGCAAAATAGCAATACATAGGCACCGCCACCGTTTTCTCCTACCAAATAGGGAAAGCGCCATGTTGCGCCAAAACCGACAGTTGCGCCGGCAACGGTAAGTACATAAGTTAAACGACTGGACCAGGTTTGTCGTTCTGATTTTGGTGTTGTCATAAGTTTTCCTGTATTTTTAATATTCTGTTTTATTTTTATATTCGCACAAATCTTCAATGATGCACGCACCGCAGCGAGGTTTGCGCGCCACGCAAGTATATCGTCCATGCAAAATTAACCAGTGGTGTACATCCACCTTAAATTCGGCAGGAACCACTTTTATCAATTTTTCTTCGACTTTCACCACATTTTTGCCGGGCGCAAAGCCTGTACGGTTACAGACGCGAAAAATATGGGTATCCACGGCAATAGTAGGATGTCCAAATGCGGTATTTAATACCACATTGGCCGTTTTTCTTCCTACGCCGGCAAGGGCTTCTAACGCTTCGCGATCTTCAGGCACTTCACCGTGGTGTTTTTCAATTAAATCACGGCAGGTTTTGATGATATTTTCTGCTTTGCTATTAAATAGGCCAATCGTTTTGATGTATTCTTTTAAGCCATCCACGCCCAACGCCAAAATCGCTTGCGGTGTATTGGCGATAGGAAAGAGTTTATCTGTCGCTTTATTTACCCCTTTGTCAGTGGCTTGTGCTGACAAAATCACGGCAATTAATAATTCAAAGGGCGAGCTGAAATTCAGTTCCGTGGTTGGGTGCGGATTGGCAGCACGCAGACGTCTTAGAATTTCAATTCTTTTTTCTTTATTCATTATTTTTTACTGTCTATGAGATTTTTTAAGGCTAATAACAATGCCAGTCCGATAAATGCACCCGGTGGGAGAATGGCCAATAACAAATTACTGTCATTATGGAAAAATTCAATGCGCATAAAGGTTGCCCAGTTGCCCAATAAGTTTTCGATGCCGTCAAATAACGTACCGTTGCCGATCGCTTCACGTAGGCCACCTAATGCGACCAAGCCGCATAACATCCCCAACCCCATAGAAAAACCATCAAAGGCAGAATGAGCGATGCTGTTCTTTGAGGCAAAGGCTTCCGCCCGCCCGATCACGATACAGTTGGTCACAATCAGCGGAATAAAAATACCGAGTGATTGGTAAAGCGGGTAAGTATAAGCGTTCATCAGTAACTGCACCACAGTAACCGTCGTGGCAATGATCATGACGTAAATCGGAATTCGAATTTCGTTGGGAATATGTTGACGAAAAATCGATATGACCGTATTGGTACAGGTGAGCACCAGCATGGTGGCTAAACCTAAACCCAGGGCATTCGTTGCCGTATTGGACACGGCAAGTAGCGGACACAATCCCAGCAATTGCACCACCGTGGAGTTATTCGTCCAAATACCTTGAACGAAAATGGTTTTCCAAATGCTTTTTTCATTTGGAATTGTCACCGCACTTTTATTTTCGACAGATTGGCTTTCTGCCTGCGCTTCAGTTATTTCATCTCGTTTATCCATTATTCTTTCTCTTTCGGTAAATTATCCAACATAGCAAGTGCAGCGCGTTTTACTTGATTGACCACAGCGCGCGGCGTGATTGTCGCCCCAGCGAATTGATCGAATTTACCGCCGTCTTTTTTGACTGCCCATTCTGTCGCTTTCTCTTGGCTGATGACTTGATGATCAAAGCTCAAAATCCAATTGGAAATACGCGTTTCGATTTTATCGCCTAAGCCCGGCGTTTCATGATGTTCTGTAATGCGCACACCAAGCACTTCGCCGTCCGGTTTCATGCCGACTAAAATACGAATGTCACCGGAATAACCGTCATGTGCCACACTTTCAAAGGCATAAGCGGTAATCTTGCTGTCTTTTTTTGCCATACAGATTTTCTGAATATCCACGTTTTGTAAAGCGTGGTTTTTCGGCGTGTAGCAATCTTGCGTTAAATCATTTGTAAAATAGTCCTGTGGAATCACTTGTAATAATAACGCCCGTTGTTGCGCTTGCATTGCCTGATCGATTTTATCTTTCGTGAGAAAATAAATGCCGCTCGAAATTGCTGTGCAACAAAATGCCACAAAAGCCAATAACACGCCGTATTTGGAGGTAATTTTAATTGTTTGCATGATGTCTCCTTATCCACGATGACCGGCGACCCGTGGACGGGTGTAATGATCGATTAACGGCACGCAAATGTTGCTGAGCAAGACGGCAAATGCCACGCCGTCAGGGTAGTTGCCATAAAACCGAATTAAATAAACGAATAATCCCACCAATGCACCAAATACCAATTTGCCTCGTGGCGTAATAGAGGCGGTAACAGGATCAGTGGCGATAAAAAATGCACCGAACATCATGGCACCGCTGAATAACTGTGCCGGTGCGGTTAAGTGCGCACCGTTGCCGAAGAGTTCGGTGAGCAAGCTCAATAGTGCAAAACTGCCTAGCATCGCGACCGGAATTTGCCAGTGAATCACCTTTTTCAGTATTAAAAAGATGCCTCCCAGTAAAAAGGCCAAGTTAATTTGCCACCAACCTTGCGCGAAATCCCAACCGTTTTGTGTGAAAATCGGTAAGTTAGTCAATTCATAAAATGCCGCTTCGGAACATATCGCATCGGTTATGCAGGAGCCTGCAGAAGAATAAAAGGTTCGTACGGTATCTAACGGTGTCGCTTGCGTAATGCCGTCAATGGACGCCGTTAATTGATGCAGGCTAAAACCATCGGTGGTTAATCCGGTAAAAATTAATTGCCATGCATCCTCCAGTGTAGGGGGCTCTGCTAATAAGGCAATGGGCGGCATCCAGCTGGTCATTTGTAATGGAAAGGAGACGAGCAACACGACATATCCCACCATCGCAGGGTTAAAGGGATTTTGTCCTAACCCGCCATAAACATGTTTGCCTAAAATGACCGCACAAAATGTACCAATAAGAATAATCCAATAAGGCGCATAAGGCGGAATCGCCACTGCAAGAATCAGTGCGGTCAAAATTACACTCAAATCGGAAAGGTAACTTAAGGGCGGTTGTTTGCGCAAAAAAGTCACCAACAATTCCAGCACCAAAGCAAAACTGATTGCCAAGGCGGCTTGAATCAGCACGCCAACGCCGAAGTAATGCACTTGTAATGCCATCGCCGGCAGCATGGCTAACATCACCCAAAGCATAATTCGCATGGTGAGTTTTCCCGAATGAGTATGGGGTGAACTTATCATCTTAAACATGGGTTATTCCTTAATGCTGTTCATTTTGTTGGGCTTGCTGTGCCGCTTTTTTGGCTTTAGCGCGGGCGATAGTAGCCGCAATGGCGGCTTTGCGTGGATCTGTTTCTGTTGGATTTTCATCTGAAATTTGAACCGCACTTTGGGCTGTTTCAGCCGGACTTGAAGCGACCGCGTCTCCTTGCTGTGCTGCTTTTTTCGCTTTAGCACGGGCGATAGCAGCGGCAATGGCGGCTTTGCGTGGATCCGCTTCCACTGGATTTTCATCGGAAATTTGAACCGCACTTTGGGCTGTTTCAGAGGCACTTGAAACGGTCGTGTTCCCTTGCTGTGCTGCTTTTTTGGCTTTAGCGCGGGTAAGTGCGGCAGCAATAGCCGCTTTGCGCGGATCCGTTTCTGCCGGATTTTCATCTGAAATCTGAACCGCACTTTGGACTGTTTCAGCCGCACTTGAAGCGACCGAGTCCCCTTGCTGTGCCGCTTTTTTCGCTTTAGCACGGGCGATAGCAGCTGCAATAGCCGCTTTGCGCGAATCCGTTTCTGCCGGATTTTCATCGGAAATTTCAACCGCACTTCGGGCAGTTTCAGCCGCACTTGAAGTGACTGCGTCCCCTTTCTGTGCCGCTTTTTTCGCTTTAGCACGGGCGAGTGCGGCAGCAATGGCGACTTTGCGTGGATCTGTTTCCGCTGGATTTTCATTGGAAATTTGAACCGCACTTTGGGTAGTTTCAGCGGTACTTAAAGCGGCAGTCTCCGCCTGTTCTGCTTGACGGGCTAATCGGCGCGCCTTGCGTTGTGCCATGATATCGCTATTGTCAGGCTGGATATGACCTTTTTCATCAATAAGGGTTTTTTGTTCAACTGGCGCATTTTCTGTAGCTTCCGCTTTTTTCACCTTCAAACGTTCTAAGGCAGCGGCGACCGGATCGACGCCTTTTTGTTGTGCTAATTCTTCACGGCGTGCTGCGGCAGCACGTTGAGAACGCGCTTTGCGTTCTTGTTCTTCCCGTTCTAGGCGGGCTTGGCGTTGTTCAAAACGGATCTTCGCCTCTTCAGCTAATTTTGCTTTATGTTTAATTTCCCAAATTTTGGCTTTTTCTTGGCGGAAATATTGAATCAGCGGAATATGGCTTGGGCATACATAGGCGCACACACCACATTCGATACAGTCTTTGAGAGAATATTCTTCCGACTTTTCGTGATTTTCACTGCGGGCAAACCAATAGAGTTGCTGAGGCATCAGTTTTACCGGGCAAGCATCGGAACAGGCAGAACAACGAATACAGCTTTTTTCCGGTTCCGGTGGTGCATATTCAAAATGATCCGGTGCTAATAGGCAGTTTGCGACTTTAGACATCGGCGCATTTAAATCCGGTAAAATCACGCCCATCATTGGGCCGCCCATAAAGACCGGAAAGCGATCGTCATATTGGTAGCCGGTTTCACGCAATAGATGATAAATCGGGGTGCCGAAGCGCGCCCAATAATTGCCTTTGTTTGGAATTTTATCACCGGTGAGGGTAACAACACGTTCAATTAAAGGCTCGTCATCAAGTACGGCGCGTTTAATAGCAAAGGCAGTTCCCACATTTTGCATGAGGACGCCAATGCTGGAAGAGCGTTGTCCGCTTGGCACTTCCATACCTGTTAGCACTTGGATGAGTTGTTTTGCCGCACCGGACGGATATTTTGTCGGAATGATACGGATGTCAATGTCATTTGCGCCATGTAAAGCGTGTTCTAAGGCGGAGACAGCCTCTAATTTATTGTCTTCTACGGCGATAACGACTTTTTCAGGGCGTAAAATATAACGCAGAATACGCACACCCTCGATGATTTCATCGGCACGATCGCGCATTAAGCGATCATCGCAGGTGATGTAGGGTTCACATTCTGCCCCGTTAATAATCAACAGTTTGACCTGTTTTTCAGCCGAATGAATTTTCGCCGCAGTGGGGAAAACCGCACCACCTAAGCCGGCAATGCCTGCCTGATAAATTTTTTCAATGAGCTGTTCCCGCGTTTGGGTGAAAAAATCTTCGATTGGCACTTGTGGACGCCATTGATCCAAGCCGTCTGCTTTGATATGCACGCAGGTTTCTGTCAGCCCGGATGGATGTGGCGCGACATAAGGCGCGATATCAATCACTGTACCGGAGGTAGGTGCATGAACAGGTAAGCTTTGCAAGCCATCGCCTTGCGTCAGAGGTTGCCCTTTGAGAACCTGATCTCCAGGTTTTACCAACAGGTTTCCTGCAGTACCGGCGTGTTGTTTTATCGGCACATAAAAATCATCGGGTAGGGGGAGCGTGCGAATGGGTGTGCCGTTGGATTGGGACTTCATATCCGGCGGGTGAATACCACCGTCAAATTCCCAAAGTTTGCCACTGTTAAAACGAGTTAATACATCCGCCATTTATTTCCCCACAATGATTTTCTTCTCTGCCGATGTGGTATCAACAATCGGAATCACTAGATTAGGATCGAATTTCCAATCCCAAGTATCAATATTTTTTTCGACTTTAATCATGGAAATACAGCTGGTCGGGCAGGGCGCAACACAAAGCTCACAGCCGGTACATAAATCGGGAATAATCGTGTGCATGAGTTTATTGCTGCCGATAATGGCATCTACCGGACAAGCCTGAATGCATTTGGTGCAGCCGATACACATATTTTCATCAATAAAGGCGACTTTCGGCGCAGGATCTTCGGCTAAATTATCGGTTTCCGGCGGTTCAACGCCAAGCAATTCGGCGATTTTAATGACGGTGGGTCTGCCGCCGGGAATACATTTGGTAATCACATCGCCGTTGGCAATGGCTTCAGCATAAGGTCTGCAACCGGGATAGCCACATTGGCCACATTGGCTTTGCGGTAAAATCGCATCGATTTTTTCGACAATGGGATCTGCTTCAACTTTTAGTTTTACGGATGCAAAGCCCAAGATGGCGCCGAAAATCAGCGCCAATATGACAATGGCAATGAGAACGTAATAGAAAGTTGCCATTATAGTTTCACCAATCCGGTAAAGCCCATGAAGGCGAGCGACATTAAGCCTGCCGTAATCAAGGCAATAGAGGCACCACGAAACGGCATCGGCACACTGGCGGCAACCAAGCGTTCACGCAATGCGGCAAACAAGACTAAAACTAAGGCAAAACCGGCAGAGGCACCAAAGCCGTAAGCCACCGATTCCGTTAAATTATGCGCAAGATTCACGTTTAACAACGCCACACCAAGTACCGCACAGTTGGTGGTAATAAGCGGCAGGAAAATACCCAGCAAACGATATAAAGTTGGGCTGGTTTTGTGAATCGCCATTTCAGTAAATTGCACCACTACGGCGATGACTAAAATAAAAACGAGTGTGCGTAAAAATATTGCGTTTAATGGCGCGAGAATATAATGATCCACTAAATAAGAACAAAGCGCCGCCACCGTTAGCACAAAGGTTGTTGCCAAGCCCATGCCGATAGCGGTTTCGATTTTTTTTGAGACCCCCATAAAAGGGCAGAGTCCGAGAAATTTGACCAGCACGAAGTTATTAATCAATGCAGTGCCGATAATCAATAAAATATAATGTGTCATAGTGTTCAATTCGTTCGTATAAGCGGTGTATTATCGCTATTTATGGGCTTAAGAACAATAAAAAATTGGGAGAAATTCTAGCAAAAACCACCGCACTTTTTTATACGTCAAAAAGCGTATTTTGGAAAAGTGCGGTGGAAAATTCGAGAGATTTTATTTAACGGCGATTTCTTTCAGGATGAATTGAGCAAGATTAGGGTGTTCAAACTGAAACCCTTGAGCTAGCAAATGTTGCGGTACGAGATTTTGACTGTCGAGCAATAAATTTGCACGTTCGCCGAGTAACAGTTTCAGCATAAACGCAGGCGCGGTTGCAATGTGAGGACGGTGTAACGTTTTGCCTAATAACACATTAAATTCGGCGTTACGTATTGCATGTGGTGCAACAAAATTAAATGCGCCACGGCAATCGGCATTTTCCAATAAAAATAAAATACCACGCACCATATCTGCTAAGGCAATCCACCCCCAGAACTGCTTGCCGGAGCCCAATTTGCCACCCAGTCCGCAACCATATAACGGCAACATTTTCGCCAATGCACCGCCCTGAGTACCAAGAACTATGCCGGTGCGTACAAGGCATACTCGCGTATTTGCTTTTAAAGCTGCAGTTTCCCAATGCTGGCATAAACAAGCGGCAAAATGATCTGCCGGCGGTGTATTTTCGTCAATCAGTTGCTCGCCACAATCACCGTAATAACCGGTGGCTGAACCGGAAATAAAACATTGCGGCGGATCATCGCTACGATTTATCAGGTGTGCCAGTTTTTCTGTTAATGAAATGCGGCTAGATTCTAACCGTTCTTTTTGGTGGGCTGTCCAGCGACGAGAAAATATTGGTTCTCCGGCTAAATTAATGACCGCATCAAATTGATTAAAATGCTGAAAGTAATCCAACGTATTAATGAATTCAATGGGATAGGGGAGTTGCTGTTTGGCTTTTGCCGGATGGCGCACCAAGGCGGTAATTTGATGATTTTTCGCCAATAACGAAGGAATTAATGCACTTCCGATAAAACCGGTAGCCCCAGTAATGAGAATTTTCATGTGGTTTTTCTGTTTTGCTCGAACTTAAAGGGTATTTTCAAATAAATTTTGAATACGCAACACTAAGTTATTGATGTCGGTTTCTTTAGTTGGTGTCACAAAAATAGTGTCATCCCCGGCAATATTGCCCAGAATTCCTTCCATTTTACTCACTGAGTCTAAGAGACGTGCGATAAGTTGTGCTGCGCCCGGCGTCGTGCGGATGACGATCAGCATATTGTTATGATCAATGTCTAACACTAAATCTTTTAAGGAACTCCGCGTATTTGGCACACTTAACTCACTTGGTAGGCAATATACCATTTCCATGCGGGTATTACGGGTGCGAACTGCACCAAATTTACTGAGCATACGGGACACTTTAGATTGATTAATCGTGCTAAATCCCATTTTGTGTAATTCGGTGACAATTTCACTTTGTGAACCGTATTTTTCTTGACGCAATAGCTCTTTGAATGCTCTTGTTAAGCTATCGGGATTTTCGTTTAACATGAGTCTTTCTCTTATCAGATTAAAGTGGTTGAATTTTGCATAAAAATAGCGTTTTTAGCAAATAAATATTTGCTTTAGGAGGTGAAAGTGCGGTGGAAGTTTAAGATGTTTTTTATGGTCCTTTTTACGGAAAAAAAGAAAAAATTTGAGTTAGATCGCACATTTGAATTTGTCTGTTTGAATTTGAAAGTTGGTAGGCGTACAATTTTTACAAATTTTTAACTATCCATTTCTTACGACATGAGGAGAATGAAATGAAAGTTGCAGTTTTAGGTGCCGCAGGCGGTATCGGTCAAGCATTAGCATTATTGCTGAAACTACAGTTGCCGGCAGGTTCCGAGCTATCACTTTATGATATTGCACCGGTAACTCCGGGCGTTGCTGTGGATGTTAGCCACATTCCAACCGCGGTTAAAGTGGAGGGATTTGCAGGGGAGGATCCAACACCTGCATTAAAAGGCGCGGATGTTGTGCTGATTTCTGCCGGCGTAGCCCGTAAACCGGGAATGGATCGCTCAGATCTATTCAATATTAACGCAGGCATCGTACGCAACTTAATTGAAAAAGTCGCAGCGACCTGTCCGAAAGCTTGCATTGGTATCATTACCAACCCGGTAAATACGACCGTGGCGATTGCGGCAGAAGTCTTGAAAAAAGCCGGTGTTTATGACAAACGTAAATTATTTGGTGTTACTACACTTGATGTTCTTCGTTCTGAAACCTTTGTGTCTGAATTAAAAGGCTTAAGTGTGTCTCGTACAACCGTGCCGGTGATTGGTGGACACTCCGGTGTGACCATTCTTCCTTTATTATCTCAAGTGCCATACGCTGAATGGAAAGAGGAAGAAATTGAACCATTAACTAAACGTATTCAAAACGCCGGTACTGAAGTGGTGAATGCCAAAGCCGGTGGCGGTTCTGCAACCTTATCCATGGCTCAAGCGGCAGCACGTTTTGCAAATGCGGTAGTCCGTGGATTACAAGGCGAAACGGTGATTGAATGTAGCTATGTGGAAGGCGATGGCAAATATGCCCGTTTCTTTGCACAACCGGTTCGTTTTGGTAAAGAAGGCGTAGAAGAAATTCTGCCAATCGGCAAACTCAGCGCCTTTGAGCAACAGGCATTAGAGGCGATGCTGCCGACATTACGTGCAGATATTGAATTAGGCGAAAAATTCGTTAATCCATAATTCAACCAAAAATTTAAAATCCCCGTATTTTTAAGGTTATGGGGATTTTTTATCGGATGTAAATAAAAAGTGCGGTTAAATTCGACCGCACTTTTATCCTTTGGAAAGCAGAAATTAGTCCACTTTTACAATCCAGCCTTCAGGCGCTTCTACATCACCGAACTGGATGCCGGTAAGTTCTTCATAAAGTCGTTTGGTGATTGGCCCCACCTCGGTTTCTGAATAGAAAACGTGGAAGTCATCGCCATATTGAATACCCCCGATTGGTGAGATGACTGCTGCCGTGCCACAAGCGCCCGCTTCGGCGAATTGATCTAATTCATTGATATAGACATCACCTTCAATGGTTTCCATGCCTAAGCGTTCTTTGGCTAAATAGAGCAGCGAGTATTTGGTGATACTTGGTAAAATAGATGGCGAAAGTGGCGTGATGAATTTGTTATCGCGCGTGATGCCGAAGAAGTTTGCTGCGCCCACTTCTTCAATTTTGGTGTGGGTTTTCGGATCAAGATAAATGGCATCGGCAAATTTGCGTTCAGCGGCAAGTTCATGTGGTAATAGGCTTGCTGCGTAGTTTCCGCCGACTTTGACGCCACCAGTACCATGCGGTGCTGCACGGTCATAATCGGTTACCAAGAAATTAGACGGTTTCATACCACCTTTGAAATAAGCGCCTACAGGACAACAGAACACACAGAAAAGGTATTCCGGTGCAGGACGTACACCAATGTTTTCACCAACGCCGATAACGAATGGACGCAAATAAAGTGTGGCACCGGTGCCATAAGGAGCAACCCATTTTTCGTTGGCTTTAACCACTTCTTTACAGGCGCGAATAAATAACTCTGTCGGCACTTGTGGCATTAACAGGCGATCACAGGTGTTTTGCATACGTTTCGCGTTTTGATCCGGACGGAAAAGGTTGATTGACCCGTCTTTGCAACGGTACGCTTTTAAGCCTTCAAAACATTGTTGTCCGTAATGCAGTGCTGTAGAACCTTCGTGAATATGTAATGTGCTATCTGTAGTTAATTCACCGTTGTCCCATTTGCCGTCTTTCCAACGGGCGATAAAACGATAATCTGTTTTGATATAACTGAATCCGAGATTTTTCCAATCAAGTAAGTCTGACATGCTATTTCCTTAATATAGGTTGCGATTTAAATCATTTTTAATCTACACCATTCCATCGGGATTGAAAATATTTTAGTCATAAAAACAAATGAAAAGTTTAAATAGGAAGACTCCCGTTTGGATGATATGAATAGGGCAGGAAATGGCGGCAGAACTATGTTAAAATCACCTATAAAAAACACCGCTCTTTTTGGGAGCGGTGTCTGGCAAAAATGCCGAATATACAGGAAATGAAAAGAAAGAGTAACTTTCGTTACTTTGGTTTGGAAAAACCAAATAATATGCAAACACAACATCATACTTAATTCGAAAATCTTAACAATCAAGAAATTGTGACTTAAGTATGGTCTCATTTTAAGTAGAATACACATAACGGGCAAAAGAGATTTTTTTATTAGCTTGATAAAAAAAAATAATCTGATCTAAATTTTTTCTAAGAAATGAATCATTGGGAAATAACATGTATAAACGTTTGCCTCCTTTAAATTCGCTCAAAGCATTCGAATCTGCCGCCAGATTTTTAAGTTTCACAAAAGCGGCAGATGAATTGTTTGTGACGCAAGCAGCGATTAGCCATCAAATAAAAATTTTGGAAAATTTCTTAGGCGTTGCGTTATTTAAACGCAAAAATCGTGCGCTGGAATTAACGGATTTTGGCAAAGCCTATTATGCCGATATCACGAAAATCTTACATCGTTTGGTTGAGGCAACGGATAAATTGCTGGCCTTAAAAAATGATAAACATTTAACCATCAGCGTGCCGCAAACCTTCGGTATTCAATGGCTGGTACCTCGTTTGAGCGAATTTAATAAATTGTATCCCGACATTGAAGTGCGCTTAAAAGGGGTCGATCAAGATGAAGGCTTGCTCAGCCAAGATATTGATATTGCGATTTATTACGGCAAAGGCAACTGGGATAACTTACAAGTGGATCCCTTGGTGGAAGAAGATTTGCTCATTCTCGCCTCACCGAAGTTATTGGCACAAAAGCCAATTCATCAACCACAGGATTTAAAACAGCATACCTTGTTGCACATTCATACCCGCGATAATTGGCAACATATGGCGAATTCTTTGGCGTTGGAGGAATTAAATATTCAGCAAGGCCCAATCTTTAGTCATACGTTCATGGCGTTGCAGGCGGCAATTCATGAACAAGGCATCGTGCTTGCCAATCGTATTTTAGCGCAACAAGAGTTGGACAACGGCAATTTACAACCGGTATTTGATCCCCATTTGCGGGATCCGAAATCCTTTTATGTGGTCAATCATTTAGATAACAGTAATGATGAGCGCATTGTGGCGTTTCGTTCCTGGATTATTCAAACCATTAATCAAGAAGAAAATAAACAAGAAAATGAATAAGTTGGCATTATATTGTCGGATGGGATTTGAGCGCGAGTTGGCGGCAGAAATCACTGATAAAGCAGCAGAAAAAGGCGTCTTTGGCTTCGCCCGCGTCACCGAAAACAGCGGCTATGTGATTTTTGAATGCTATCAGCCCGGTGAGGCAGATTTATTGGCGCGAGAATTGCCCTTTCAACAGCTGATTTTTGCACGTCAAATGATCGTGGTTTCTGATTTGCTGACGGATTTACCGCAACAGGACCGCATTACCCCGATTCTTCAACAATATCAGCAAATTGCGGAAAGCATTCCATTAACAAACAGCAATGAATTATGGGTAGAAACCGCCGATACGAATGAAGCAAAAGAATTACTGGGATTTTGCCGTAAATTCACTGTGCCACTGCGCCAAGCGTTGAAAAAGCAAGGCTGGCTGAGTGCCAAAAATCACCTAAAGTGCGGTCTGACATTACATGTTTTTTTCTTACAAAATAATGCTTGTTATGTGGGCTACTCTTACAATCACAATCATGCTGCGCACTTAATGGGCATTCAACGTTTAAAATTTCCTGCCGATGCACCAAGCCGTTCGACATTAAAATTGGAAGAAGCCATTTTGAATTTTATTCCGCGCCAAAAAGAAGCCGAATTACTTAACGAAACCATGTATGCCGTGGATCTTGGCGCTTGCCCGGGCGGTTGGACGTATCAGTTAGTGAAACGTGGTTTATTTGTATATGCCGTTGATCACGGCAAAATGGCAGCTAGTTTGCATGATACGGGACGCATTGAGCATTGTGCGGAAGACGGTTTTAAGTTTCAGCCGCCGAAACGACGTAAAATTGATTGGCTGGTGTGCGACATGGTAGAGCAGCCAAGCAGAATTGCCGAGTTAATGGTGAAATGGCTGTTGAACGGTTGGTGTCACAGCATGATCTTTAATTTGAAGCTGCCGATGAAAAAACGCTATGCGGAAGTGCAACAATGTCTGCAATTGATTGCGGATAAATTGTCCCAACAGGGGCTAAAATTCCAGTTACAGGCAAAACACCTGTATCACGATCGAGAAGAAATCACGGTTTACTTGCGTTTGCTATAAACGATTAGCGTGAAGTAAAACTTAAAAATTTTTGTTTTTTATACCGCACTTTGTGCAAATAATTTGTAAAATAACCGCGCTATTTACGCCAAAGTGCGGTTGTTTTTTTCGCTATTTATGATGGGAGACAAGTATGCGTTGTCCTTTTTGTTCGACAGAAGAAACCAAAGTGATCGACAGTCGTTTGGTGTCTGACGGTTTTCAGGTGCGTCGCCGTAGAGAGTGCGGTCAGTGTCACGAACGTTTTACGACCTTTGAAACGGCAGAATTGATTGTGCCGAAAGTGATTAAAAATAACGGCAATCGAGAGCCGTTTAATGAAGATAAATTACGTCGTGGTATTCAACATGCCTTGGAAAAACGCCCTGTGAGTGCAGACGATGTGGAAAAAGCCATTAGTCGCATTATTCATAAATTGCGTGCGACCGGCGAGCGCGAAGTGCCGAGTCAACTGGTGGGCACGTTAGTGATGGAAGAATTAAAGCATTTAGATAAAGTGGCGTATATCCGTTTTGCCTCCGTCTATTTGAGTTTTGATAACATCAACCAATTTAGTCAAGAAATCGAAAACTTAAAGGATCATTAATGAACGAACCATTTAGCCCGCAAGATGTTGCTTTTATGCAACTGGCGCTTGATTTAGCCAAACAGGGCGAGTTCACTACAACCCCAAATCCTTCCGTGGGCTGTGTTTTGGTGAAAGATGGCAAGGTGGTCGGCAAAGGATTTCATGCGAAAGCCGGTGAGCCACACGCAGAAGTCATGGCATTACGTGAAGCCGGCGAAAATGCCCGTGGCGCAACCGCTTATGTCACCTTAGAGCCTTGTTCGCATTTTGGGCGTACGCCGCCTTGTGCGAAAGGCTTGGTTGAAGCCGGCGTGAGTAAAGTGATTGCAGCAATGTGCGATCCTAACCCCCAAGTCGCCGGTAAAGGGCTACAGATTTTAAGCGACGCAGACATTCAAAGTGCGGTGGGATTATTAGAAGAAAATGCCGAACAGCTGAATAAAGGCTTTTTAAAACGCATGCGTACAGGCAAGCCTTTCGTACAGTTAAAACTGGCCATGAGTATTGACGGCAAAACCGCCATGGCAAGTGGTGAAAGCAAATGGATTACCGGCGCACAGGCAAGGGCGGATGTCCAGCAATATCGCGCCAAGGCTTCTGCGATTTTATCGACTTCACAAACCGTGCTGGCGGATGATCCAAGTTTAAATGTACGTTGGGAAGAATTACCATCTAACGTAAAAGCCGACTATCCACAAGAAAAATTACGCCAACCGGTGCGTGTCATTTTGGATTATAGTCATAAAGTGCGGTCGGATTTTAAGGTGTTTTCAACGGAATCACCGGTTTGGTTGGTGGGCGAAGATGATTATCCCCTTGCGGGCTTTCCGGTCTTTACCGAGTACTTACAATTAGACCGAAATCAAGGTGAAACTCGTTTACAAGCCTTGATGTCGGCATTAGGCAAACGCCAAATTAATACCCTTTGGGTGGAAGCGGGCGCGACGTTGGCGGGCGCATTAATTGCTGAAAATCTGGTGGATGAACTGATTATTTATATGGCGCCAAAATTATTAGGCGATCAAGCCAGAGATTTATGCCATTTGCCTAATTTAACTCAACTCGTTGATGCGCCTTTATGGCAACTGCAATCTTGCGAGTCTGTCGGAGACGATCTCAAGTTAATTTATATAAGAAAATGAGGAACTGATGCTAAAGAAACTTTTTCATTCGGCGATTATCGGCTTGGCTTCTGCTGCCGTGATTTTGTATGTCATGCCTAAAATTACTGACTCTCAACATGATGTTGTTTCCTATCGGGATGCTGTGCGTATTGCTTCGCCTGCCGTGGTGAATGTTTATAATCAAGCCTTTACTTCCTCTTCCTCTCAGTTCCAAGTGAATAACTTGGGGTCCGGCGTGATCATGTCGAAAGACGGCTACATTCTGACGAATAAGCACGTGATTCAAAATGCCGATCAAATTGTGGTGGCATTGCAAAACGGCAATATTTTTGATGCCGCATTAATTGGTTCGGATGCGTTAACGGATTTAGCTGTGTTAAAAATCAAAGCGGATAATTTATCCACGATTCCACAAAATCCCAACCGACCTGTGCATGTGGGCGATGTGGCGTTAGCCATTGGTAATCCATACAATTTGGGGCAAAGTGTGTCGCAAGGGATTGTCAGTGCGGTAGGACGTAGTGCGGTCGGTGAAGCACTGGGTCGCCAAAACTTTATCCAAACTGACGCCTCCATTAACCGAGGCAATTCCGGCGGTGCGCTAATTAATTCTGCCGGTGAGCTATTGGGTATCAGCACGTTGAGTATCGGCAAAACCGCCAATGAAATTGCGGAAGGCTTAAATTTTGCGATTCCCATTGATTTAGCCAATGACGTCATGAAAAAAATTATTCGTGATGGACGTGTTATTCGTGGTTATTTCGGCGTACAAACGGATATTTTATTTAGCAATGGACAAGGCGCATCTTCGCAAGGTGTGCTCATCACCAGCATTATTCCGAATAGCCCGGCAGCAAAAGCTGGGTTACAGGCAGGCGATATTATTCTGAAAATTAATGAGGTCGAGGCACGTTCACCGGCAGAAATGATGAAACTTATCGCGGATGTGCGCCCGAATACACAGGTTCAGGTTGAAATTTCCCGCTTGGGACAAGAGTATAAGATTCCTGTGGTTATCGAAGAATATACCTTTAATTAATAGGTTGTGGCATGGAACAAATTAAAACCAGTCATTTTTTCGCTTGTTTGGATCGCTTAAGATTGATTCAGCGCTGGTCGCTCATGCGCAATATTGAACGAGAAAATTTAGCAGAACACAGCTTGCAGGTGGCATTTGTTGCCCATGCGTTGGCGTTAATTAAAAACCGTTTTTACGGTGCCCGACTGAATGCAGATCGTATTGCCGTGATGGCGATGTATCACGACACATCAGAAATCTTCACCGGTGATTTACCTACACCCATTAAGTATTTTAACGAGGAGATCACGCATGCCTATAAACAAATTGAAACGGCGGCTGAATTGCATTTAATGAGTTTACTGCCGGAAGCATTACAAGCCGATTTTTTACCCTACTTGGATAAGCAATGTTTTGCTGAGGAAGAAAAGCACATTGTGAAGCAGGCGGATTTAATTTGTGCTTATATTAAGGTGAAATTTGAGCTGGAAAACGGCAATCAGGAATTTAAATCGGCAAAAGTGCGGTTAGAAAAATTGATGGATCAATGGCAAAGCCCTGAAATGGATTATTTTTTGCAGGTGTTTGTACCGAGTTTCGGCAAATCCATTGATGAAATTACGTTGTAAATTTTTATTGTCTTTCTTACAAAAGTGCGGTGAAAAATCACCGTACTTTTTTGTCTTTTGGCATTAATAAAGCGTCGCAATAATCACTTGCTCCGGATCAACAGAAGCCCAAACGGACTGATTGATTTCTACGCGTTGTTCTTTTGTAATCGTTGCACAGAACTCAATGTTCGAGCCTTCTAACACTAAAATCGCCTCACCGGCTTCACCTTTATCAATAATGGATGTGACTGTCGCTTTAAATTGATTTGGCAAATTTTCTTGCGGATTGGCGGTAATTTTGACCCATGGTGCTTTAAACATCACCATCACTTCTTTATCAAATTCAAGTTTTAAACGCACCGCACTTTTTTCAGTGATAGAGACAGTTAGCGGTTTGTTAAAGTCTTCTAAAAGAATGTCAACAAAACAGTGAACATCTTCAAATCTTAATGCTTGTACTTTACCGAAAAATTGGTTTCTGGCACTGGTTTGTAAGGAAAAGCGTGCCATGGCAGAGAGTAAACTGTTTAACGGCACTTTTTCATCATGCAAAATATCAAAGGCTTTTTCTTGGGTTTGTTCTAACAAATCGTAGAGTTTCAACAAACGTTGCGCATAAACGGTTAAGGCTGTTCCGCCACCATTTCGACCACCGATATTACGTTCTAACAACGGTTTTGGGCTAATTTGGTTCATGGCTTCAAGGTGATCCCAAGCGCTTTTATAACTGACATTGGCATTTTTAGCCGCTTGATTGATGGAACCGCATTTTTCAATTTCTTGTAATAAACGGATGCGTTTAGGATCGGCGAAAAGGGTCTCTTTCAGTTTGATAGTGAGTAAAATTTCTGTTCCGTTCATTGTGTTCCTCAAAATTGAGCTGACGATTATATACAGCACATCATACTATATTTCTAAAAGAATAAGAATGGTTAACGCTACCTCTTAAGGGCTGTGCCATTGTTTGTTCTTTAAATAGTCGGTGATATGCCTTTTATTTCTTCATTTTCGCTGTATAATCTGCGCTATATATAATTTATTCACTAACCAAACGGAGTTTTTACTATGTTTAAATATTCAAAAATCGCAGCCGGTTTAGCCGCGGCTTGCTTAGCATTCTCTCTTTCTGCACAAGCAAAAGTGACAGTGTTTGCTGCAGCGTCAATGACTGATTCACTAAAACAAGTGGCTGAAGATTACAAAAAAGTAAATCCAAAAGAAGAAGTGGTATTTTCTTTTGCGTCCTCTTCAACTTTAGCAAAACAAATTGAAGAAGGTGCGCCTGCGGATTTATTTATTTCAGCCAGCACAAAATGGATGAAACACCTTTCTGATAAAGGCTTAACCGTTAAAGAAACTGAAAAATTATTAGTGGGTAATGAACTGGTTTTAATCTCACAAAAAGACAGCAAATTACAAAACGTGGATGTTGCGAAAGGCGAATGGATCAAGCAATTAAAAGATTCTTATTTGTCTGTGGGTGACCCGGCACACGTGCCAGCTGGTCAATATGCGGAAGAGGCGTTAACCAAATTAAACTTATGGGATCAAGTCAAAGACAAATTAGCTCGTGCCAAAGACGTGCGTGCGGCATTAGCCTTAGTTGAACGTGGTGAAGCACCTTTAGGTATTGTGTACGCAACTGATGCGAAAGTGAGCAAAGAAGTGAAAGCGATTGGCGTGTTCCCACAAGATTCTTACAAACCGGCAGATTATCCGGTTGCGATTTTAAAAGAGCACAACAATGCAGAAACGCAAGCTTTCTTGAAATACTTAGAATCACCTGAAGCGAAAAAAGTATTTGTGAACTACGGTTTCTCTGTAAAATAAGTAAATCAACGTTGACTCATTAAGCGTAGCCATTGTGCTACGCTTTGTTTATATAGGGAATTAAATTTTGCTTACCGAATTTCTAGTATTATTAGGCTTAAGCCCATTAGAAATCGATGCCATTCGCTTGAGTTTGGAAGTCTCCGTCAGCGCGATGGTATGGAGTTTGCCTGTTGCTGTTTTGGTGGCATGGCTTTTGGCACGAAAAGATTTTTATGGCAAATCCATTGTGGGCGGGATTATTCACTTGCCTTTGGTGTTGCCACCGGTCGTCATTGGTTATCTTTTATTGGTTGCTATGGGACGCAATGGCTTTATCGGTAAATATTTATATCAATGGTTCGGATTGACCTTTGGATTTAGCTGGAAAGGGGCGGTGTTAGCTTCTGCCGTAGTAGCATTTCCTTTGGTTGTGCGTGCCATTCGCCTTTCCCTTGAAAGTATTGATTTAAAATTGGAACAGGCTGCCAGAACACTGGGGGCTTCTGCGTGGCGGGTGTTTTTAACCATCACGTTACCGTTATCTTTGCCGGGCATTCTCGCCGGAATTGTGCTCGGTTTTGCCCGCTCTTTAGGGGAATTTGGCGCGACTATCACCTTTGTTTCCAATATTGCCGGCGAAACCCAAACCATTCCCTTAGCGATGTATTCCTTTATTCAAACACCGGGAGCGGAACAACAAGCGGCTCGGTTATGTGTTTTTGCCGTGATTTTATCGCTGATTTCTTTATTGTTATCAGAATGGTTGGCAAAACGTATGCAAAAAAGATTAGGACAAAGCGATGCTGCACATTGATGTAAAAAAACAGTTAGGTGCTTTACCCCTCGAAGCGCATTTAGATATTCCATCGCAAGGCGTCACCGCACTTTTTGGTTTGTCCGGTTCAGGGAAATCTTCCCTCATTAACCTTGTGAGTGGGCTGATTACTCCGGATGAAGGCGTGATTGCGTTGAATGAACGTGAATTGTTTAATTCTGCAGAAAAGATTTGTGTGCCGATTGAGAAACGCAATATTGGCTATGTTTTTCAGGATGCCCGTTTATTTCCTCACTATACGGTGAATGGCAATTTGCGCTATGGCATGAAAAATACCAGTAAAGATGAATTTAACTATATTGTTGAGTTGCTCGGTATCGGCCATTTATTAAAACGCTATCCAATAACTTTATCCGGCGGTGAAAAACAACGTGTTGCTATCGGGCGGGCGTTATTGACGGATCCGGAAATTTTATTAATGGATGAACCCCTTTCCGCTTTAGACTTACCGCGCAAACGTGAGTTGATGAATTATCTGGAACGCTTATCAAAAGAAATTAACATTCCGATTTTATATGTCACTCACAGTCTTGATGAATTATTGCGTTTAGCTGAACGGGTAGTGTTGCTCACTAACGGTAAAGTCGAAGCTTATGATGTGTTAGAAAATATTTGGGAAAGTCCGCTGTTTCTTCCTTGGAAGCAAGAAAACGAGCAAAGTGCGGTGCTTTCTTTGCCTGTTTTTATGCATAATCCATCTTATAAAATGACCGCACTTTCGATTGGCGATCAGCGCATTTGGATTAATCAAGTTGAGGCGCAGCTCAATGACAATGTGCGAATTTGCATTCATAGTTCTGATGTGTCGATTAGTTTGAATAAAGTAGAACAATCGAGTATTCGTAATACGTTGTATGGACGGATTGTTAAGATTTTAGAACTGGAAAATCGCGTAGATTTAAAACTGGATATTGGCGGAAAACATCTTTGGGCAAGTATCAGTAAATGGTCGTTCCATGATTTAGCGTTACAACTGGGACAGCTGGTTTATGCGCAAATTAAAGCGATTTCTGTGATGTCAGCATAGTTTTTTTGATACATAAAAAAACAGCACCTTTTAGGTGCTGTTTTATTTTCTTTAATAGCTTGCTTCAACAAGAAGTGCGGTCAATATTTATTGCGTTTTTTAACCGCACTTTTGGATTAGCTAAACTTCTTAAAGATGACTTTTGTATTTTCGCCGTTCTCTTCCCGTATAACGTCTTTTTCTAACTCAGGAAGTACTTCTTCACGATACCATTTCGGGTGGTGTTTTTTCGCCCAGCGAACAGTTACCCAACCCTCAACAATGCCACGAATAGATCCTTTCACCCAAAATGCCATATACATATGCACTAAGATACCGGTGAACAACATGAATGCACTCGCAGAGTGAAGAAGAATCGCAATTCTCAATACTGGGATAGAGAAATAATGTGAGAAATATTGACGCCACATAATGACGCCGGTCACAAGCAAGGTCGCCATTGCCAAATTTAATGTCCAGAATAACATTTTTTGACCAAGGTTATACTTGCCGTTATCCGAAACAGCGTGCTCATTTCCCTTTAAGACTTCCAACATCCCTTTTGCCCAACGAATATCGTTCTTCTCCGGAATATTATGATCCCAGTAAAGATAGCCGAGATAAATAAAGGCAAAGAACATTAAGATACCGGTGAACGGGTGGATTGCCCGAGCCAATTGCGGTGTCCCTAAAATCTCAGTTAGCCACGCAAAGTCTGGGAAGAAAAATGCCACACCGGTGAACATCGTCATAAAGAAGCAGATAACAAGTAGCCAGTGGCTTAAACGCGCAGGCGTTCTATGACGAATGATTCGAGTATCATTGCTAATCTCAATCTTACTCATCTTTGTCTCCTTTGTCTGCTTCTTCAAATTCATGGTGATGATCTTCCACATCTTCTTCTACGTTTGGACCCACCGTTAAGTAGTGACCAATTTCAGCCAAGGCTAAACCGCCCATGGCAACCGCAGCAACCGGTTTCAAGATATCTTTCCATAAAGTAATACTTGGGTCGATTTGCGGATCTTTCGGAAGACCTGAATACAATTCAGGTTTATCCGCATGATGTAACACATACATCACGTGTGTGCCACCCACGCCTTCCGGATCGTAAAGACCGGCATTTTCATAGCCACGTGCTTTAAGATCAGCGATGCGTTTTTCCGCATAGACCTTCATTTCTTCTTTAGAGCCGAAACGAATTGCACCGGTTGGACAGGTTTTCACACAAGCCGGTTCTTGTCCCACAGAAACACGGTCAACACAAAGGGTACATTTGTACACACGATTGTCTTCCGGATTCATACGTGGAATGTTGAACGGACAGCCTGCGATACAGTAACCACAACCAATACATTTATCAGATTGGAAATCCACAATACCGTTTGCATATTGGATAATTGCACCCGGTGCCGGACAGGCTTTTAAGCAGCCCGGCTCTTGGCAGTGCATACAGCCATCTTTACGAATTAACCATTCTAAACGATCGTTTTCTTCTACTTCGTTAAAGCGCATTACTGTCCATGCTTTTGCATTAAGATCTACTGGGTTATCGTAGATCCCCACACATTGTGCATTAACGTCAGAACGAATATCATTCCACTCTGAACAACCCACTTGACAAGCTTTACAACCGATACAGGTTGTTACGTCAATGAGTTTTGCCACTTCAACTTTATGATCACGCGCACGCGGTGCCGGCGTTAAACCGGACGTTGCGGAGATCTTAATAATATCTTGCGTTTGAACGCCTTGAGCAGTTCCTGCCATATTATGCCTCCGCCTTCTCAATATTAACTAGGAATGTTTTGTATTCCGGGGTTTGTGTGACTGATTCACCCCAAGATGGCGTTAAGGTGTTGGTGGAGAAACCACGGTTACCTTTACCATTTAAGGATTTCATATTCCAGTGAATCGGAAGACCCACATGGTGTACTGTTCTTCCGTTAACTTCTAACGCTTTCAAACGTTTTGTTACCACTGCAACAGCTTTGATATAACCACGACGAGAGGTTACTTTTACCATATCGCCTTTTTGGATACCTTTTTCTGCCGCGAGTGCCTCACCGATTTCCACGAATTGTTGTGGTTGTGCGATGATGTTTAACGCAGATTGTGCTGTCCAGCTGTGGAAGTGCTCGGTTAAACGATAAGTTGTTGCGACAAACGGATACTCTTTATTTGAACCGATAAACTCACGGTCTTCTTTATAAATACGTACCGTTGGGTCGGTTACAACACTTGGGTGTAACGGGTTCGTATCAATCGGACTTTCAATCGGCTCATAATGCTCCGGTACCGGTCCACTGTTGACTTTATCAACAGCGAATAAACGACCAACACCTTCAGCAGACATGATAAACGGACCTGCATCAGAACCTGGTGGTTGTGTGCCATAGTCAGCAATATCAAACCAGTTCCAGTTTTTGCCGTTCCATTTGATTAACTGACGATGTTTATCCCATGGATTACCGTTAATGTCTAAAGACGCACGGTTATAAAGCACGCGACGGTTTGCCGGCCATGCAAAGCTCCAACCTAAGTTACAACCTAAACCGGATGGATCGGAATTGTCACGGTTTTCTGTTTGGTTACCTTTTTCAGTCCATTGACCTACATAAATCCAGTTACCGGAGGACGTTGTACCGTCATCACGTAAGTGTGCAAAGGAGTTAAGTAGTTGACCTTTTTTATACATTAGGTTGCCATTTGCGTCATAAAGATCTTCCAAAGCATAGCCGTTAACTTCTTTAGCCAGTTCAGATGATGATGGCGCATGTGGAATATTATAGTTCCATGTCATGGCTTCAAAGGATTCAATACCGCGACCACCTTCTTTCTTGTAAAGCTCATGCATTTCTTCACGGAGCATAGATAAAATCTCTACATCCGGTAAGGCTTCGCCTGGTTGATCGCAAGATTTTTGGTGCCATTGCACCCAACGACCGGAGTTAGCGATAGAACCATCTTCTTCCGCGAAACAGGTGGTTGGTAAACGGAACACTTCTGTTTGGATTTTGGACGGATCTACATCGTTCGCTTCCCCAAAGTTTTTCCAGAATTCGGAACTTTCGGTTTGCAATGGATCCATAACGACTAAGTATTTCAACTTACTCATACCTGCAACAGTTTTGTTTTTATTCGGTAATGAGTTTAATACGTTGAAACCTTGCAAGATCCAACCGTTTAACTTGCCATCATTCATTAATTTAACATGCGTGATTGGATCGTATAAGCGGTCTGCTTTTGGTAAGAAATCGAAACCCCAACCGTTTTCTTTGGTGGCTTTATCACCATAGAACGTTTTCATCATACTCACGAAGAATTTCGAGGTATTACGATAATAGTTTACTTGGTTTGGTACGATATCTTTCGGTGTAATCGCATTGATATACTGCTCATAAGAGGTATCTTTATCGTTTGGTAAACGCATATAACCCGGTAAAGACATCGGCAATAAGCCCATATCCGTTGTACCTTGTACGTTGGAGTGTCCACGTAATGCATTAATACCACCACCCGGCATACCCATATTACCTAGGAGCAATTGGATCATCGCCATGGAGCGAATATTTTGCGTACCGATTGTGTGTTCAGTAAAGCCAAGCGCATATAAGTGCGTCATGGTTTTATTTGGTGCCGATGTTTTACCGATTTCTTCACAGATTTGTAGGAAGGTTTTTTGTTTTACACCGGTAACTTTTTCAACCATTTCCGGGGTATAGCGGGAAACGTGTTCTTTTAATACGTTAATAACACAACGTGGGTGTTGTAATGTCATATCACGTTTAGCATGACCATTTTCATCAAATTGGTAGTTCCAAGTTGATTTATCATACTTACCTTTTGCTTCGTCAAATCCGGAGAATAAACCGTCTTCGAACTTATAACCTTCGTTCACTAAGAAGGATGCATTGGTATAGTGTTTAACGTATTCGTGTTGAATTTGATTGGTTTCCAATAAGTAACGGATCACCCCCATTAAGAAGGCAATGTCAGAACCGGAACGAATTGGTGCGTGAAGGTCAGCTACGGAAGCTGTACGGTTAAAGCGCGGATCGACAACGATGATTTTCGCACCGTTTTTCTTCGCTTCAATGACCCAACGGAAGCCAACAGGGTGAGCTTCAGCAGGGTTACCGCCTTGAACAAGAATAAGATTGGCGTTTTTGATATCAACCCAGTTGTTTGTCATGGCACCGCGACCAAATGATGGAGCAAGACTTGCTACCGTTGGTCCGTGTCATGTATTCGCTTGGTTACATACCGGAAGCATCCCTAACATGCGAATCCACTTATGGGTTAGCAATGCGGCTTCATTACTGATTGCCGATGCCGTCATAATCCCCGTGGTTGTCCAATGGTTGACCGTGTTGCCTTCAGCATTTTTCTCAACGAAGTTGGCATCACGGTCATCTTTCATCAAGCGGGCAATGCGTTTAATCGCATCTTGCCAAGAAATACGTTCCCATTTATCGGAGCCCGGCGCGCGGTATTCCGGATATAAGGTACGGCTTTCGCTATTGATAAAGTCTAATGCACCGGCACCTTTAGGGCATAACGCACCACGGCTGATTGGATGATCCGGGTCGCCTTCGATATGGAATAATTTAGAACGGGTATTTGTCGCGGTGTGGCCACTTAATGTATTAGATGGTGTACCTGTACTGTACATTAACATACCGCAACTTACCGAGCAGTATGTACAGGTTTGACGCGATTCTTTCGCACGCAATAGTTTGTATTCGCGTGGCGCAGCTAAGGCCGTAGCCGGAGCAAAGCCTAACATCGCAACCGATGTTCCTGCCATACCGCCGGCACAGACCTTGAAGAATTTTCTTCTTGAGATCTGCATAAACACTCCCCACAATCAACAAAAGCTGTTGATGTTTTTTTGTTTGATAGTTTTAGATTTATATTTAACTAGATAATCTGATGGTCGTTTTTGTTAAATTTGTATTAAAATTTAGCGAAACGATGCTGAGTAGTTATGTAACAATAAAAATACATAGTTACTTGACTAGTAGCGGCGGGTAGAATACCTATTTTTTATACAGAAATCCATAATTAATAATGGCTAGAAGGAAAGAAAATCTTGAGTTGGATCAAAAAAAAATTAATTCACTTTATTAAAAAATTAACAAATGAGAAACAAAGCGATAACAAGGTTGCTATTTCTGAGAAACAAGAAACTTTAGCTACAGAAACACCTGTGGCACTGGTTTATAACGATATTTCTCACACGGTGATGATGTGTTCTCCACGAGATTTGGAAGATTTCGCCATGGGGTTTTCTTTATCGGAAGGAATTATTGATAAACCTAGTGATATTTATGGCATTGATATTGAAGAAGCCTGTAATGGAATTGAAGCGAGAATTGAGTTAGCAACCCGCTGTTTTGTGGCATTGAAAGATCATCGACGCACCTTAACCGGACGAACCGGTTGTGGCATTTGTGGCGCGGAACAAATTCAGCAGGTTTATAAAAACGTTAAGAAATTAGACCGCACTTTGATCTTCCATGTGGCACAGTTAGACGATTGTTTGCAACAATTACAGGATGCACAGGAATTAGGCAAGCAAACCGGATCCACACATGCGGCAGCATTTTTCTCCATGGATGGCAAATTACTCGCTATTCGTGAAGATGTCGGGCGCCATGTGGCATTAGATAAATTATTGGGTTGGTATGCTAAAGCAGGTAAGCCGCAAGGTTTTATTATTGTAACTAGTCGCGCCAGTTATGAAATGGTGCAAAAAACAGTATCTGCAGGCATAGAAATATTAGTCGCAATTTCGGCTTCAACAGATTTGGCGGTAGAAATGGCAGAACAATACAACTTAACGTTAATTGGTTTTGCCAGACCGGGGCGCGCGACGGTTTATAGTGGTAGAGAACGTTTAGCAATTTGTGATTGATTTTGCCTTAGTCTAAAATCATCTTATTTATTCTTTAGGCTTTCTTCTTTATGACAAAAAATAAACGCCCGACATTACAAGATATTGCCGATTACCTTGGCATTACGAAAATGACCATTAGTCGCTATCTACGTAATCCTGATTCTGTGGCGAATGGTACACAGGCACGCATTGCGGAAGCTATTGAACGTTTCGGCTATATTCCTAATCGCGCACCGGATATCTTGTCCAATGCTAAAAGTCGGGCAATTGGTGTGTTAGTGCCATCGCTAACCAATCAAGTATTTGCCAATGTAATTCGCGGTATTGAGCAAATTACCGATAAAGCGGGTTATCAAACCATGTTGGCACATTATGGTTACAGTGAGAAGAAAGAAGAACGACGGATTGAAAGCCTGTTGTCTTATAACGTGGATGGCATTATTTTATCGGAGAGCCATCATTCCGAAAAAACTAAAAAGATGCTCAACGTGGCGAATATTCCGGTAATTGAAATTATGGATACCACGGAAGTTGGCATTCAGCAGGTTGTCGGTTTTGACAATATCGCGGCGGCACAAGCGATGGTGGAAACCATGATTAATCGTGGACATCGCAACGTAGTCTATTTTGCGGCGCGTCAAGATAAGCGCACCCGTTTACGTCAGCAAGGCTATGAAAATGCCATGGCAAGGCATCAGTTAACACCACATGTCATCGCTACTAAAGAACATTCTTCTTTTACGCTAGGCGGCGAATTATTACATCAGGCACTTGAAACATTTCCGCAAATTGACGGTATTTTTTGCACCAATGACGACATCGCCATTGGCGCTATTTTTGAATGCCAACGTTTAGGCATTCAAGTGCCCAAACAAATTGCTGTTGCCGGTTTCCACGGGCATGATGTTGGTCAATCGATCACGCCGCAACTTGCTACGGTGATCACGCCGCGTTTAGATATCGGGCGCATTGCTGCGCAGGAATTACTGGCGCGAATTGACAATATTCCCGCGCAAAGTGCCATCATCAATTTAGGCTACCAGATCCATTTAGGGGAAAGCATATAAAAGTGCGGTGGTTTTTTTAGAGGTTTTAAAACACTTGAAAAACAGACCGCACTTTTTTGTTTTAAGGGAGATAAGGTTTCAGCACCTGGATACAACGTTCAACCACTTCGTCAAAAGGCGCATTAATATCAATAGGAATCACATCCGGTTCATCTGGGCCCGGTACTTCTAGGGTTTCAAATTGGCTTTTCAGCATGCTTTCTTTCATGTAGTGCCCTTTGCGTTGGCGCATACGTTCTAAAATTACATTATAAGAACCGTGTAAAAATAGGAATTTTACATTGCTGTTGCCGTCACGAATTTGATCACGATATTTCTTTTTCAATGCCGAACAAACAATAATGCCTACCTCGCTTTTATGCTCCAAGCTAAACGCCGCATCTCGAATGCGTTCCAACCAAGGTGCGCGATCTTCATCGTTCAATGGATGCCCTTCTCCCATCTTAATGATATTGGCACGCGGATGCAGATCGTCTCCGTCAATCAGTTTTATCCCCAGACGATGCGCCACTTCTGTCCCTACAGACGTTTTACCGGTGCTGGATACACCCATTAAAATAAAACTTTTACCTGTCGCCATATGTTGCTCCTTCTCTGATTTTTTATGGGCTTAGCTTAGCGCAAAAATGTTATCGGTAACAATTCTTTTAGACTATAAAATATCCGATTTTACAGCTAAATTAAGCATAAATATATTTTTTGTGATTGTGATCACAGTTCTAATTGATATCTATTTACCAATTCTGCGATAAATAGTATGTTACCAGTAACATTTATTGGCATGAGGACGAATTATGTTAATTTTCATTATGATCGTAGCTGTGCTTTTATTATTGCTACTCATCATTAAATTTAAAATGCACGCCTTTGTCGCATTGGTTTTAGTCAGTTTATTGACCGCACTTGCGGCAGGCATTTCTGTTGACAAGATTTTGCCGACGCTATTAACCGGCTTCGGCAATACGTTGGCATCGGTTGCCTTGTTGGTTGGCTTGGGCGCCATGATTGGGCGTTTACTTGAAGTGACTGGTGGGGCCAAAGTGCTTGCCGATACTTTAATCAATAAATTCGGCGAACAAAAAGCACCTTTTGCCCTTGGGGTTGCCGCCTTATTATTCGGTTTTCCGATTTTCTTTGATGCCGGTTTGGTCGTGATGTTGCCAATCGTCTTTAGCGTGGCAAAACGCTTTGGCGGTTCTGTCTTACGTTACGCCTTCCCGGTTGCCGGTGCTTTCGCCGTCATGCACGCCTTTTTACCACCGCATCCCGGCCCGGTTGCATCCGGAGATTTGCTTGGTGTTAATATGGGGTTGATGGTGCTTGTCGGGTTAATTTGCGCTATTCCAACTTGGTACATCGGGACATATTTGTTCAGTATGTACATCAGCAAAAAATTCTTTGTGGAACTGCCAAAAACCTTTTTGAATAGTTCTGCCATTAGCGAAACTTCGGTTCAAAACCCGCCACCGTTTGGACGCGTGTTATTTATTTTGGTTTTACCAATTTTCTTAATTTTGTTTGATACCGGTTTAAATACGCTCAGCGTTGCAAAAGTCATTGACGGTTCAGCCTTGTGGGTGGAAAGCTTGCGTTTAATTGGTAAAACACCTATAGCTTTATTAATTACGTTGTTAATCGCCATTGCCTTATTGCGCGGTGAACGTAGTTACGAACAAATCGAAAGCCTCTGCAACAGTGCGCTAGGACCAATTTGTTCCATTATTTTGGTTACCGGGGCCGGTGGTATGTTCGGTGGTGTATTACGCGCCGGCGGTATCGGCGATGAATTGTCTGCCATGTTATCTAATACCGGTATGCCAATTATTATTGCCGCCTTTATTATTTCCATGGCATTGCGCGTAGCACAAGGCTCGGCAACGGTTGCATTAACTACTGCCTCCGCATTAATCGCACCGACCGTTGCTGCGGCGACCGATCTTAGTCAATTGGACTTATGCTTTATCGTGATCTCCATTGCCTCAGGCGCCACGGTGTTCTCTCATGTGAATGACAGCGGATTTTGGTTAATGAGTCGCTTTTTGGAAATGGACACCAAAACCACGTTAAAAACCTGGACTATGTTGGAAACCTCAATCGGCTTTGTCGGTTTTATCATTGCATTAATCGGTAGCATTATTTTCTAATTCTTCCGGTTTGACTAAAGCGCATCTTTACGGTGCGCTTTTTTGTGAGAAAACATCAGAAAAAAACACCGCACTTTTTCTTCTTTTCCCTTTCCTTCATTGAGTTTTTACTAAAACTCGCTATAATTTCGCCTGTACAAAAAAACAGTATTTGTGAGTGAGAATAATGGATTTCGCAGAATTATTAGACGGTTTAAACGATAAACAACGGGAAGCGGTGAGTGCACCGTTGGGCAATTATTTGGTGTTGGCGGGCGCGGGGAGTGGTAAAACCCGCGTATTGACGCACCGAATTGCGTGGTTGATTGGCGTTGAAGGTGTCTCCGAAGGGAGCATTATGGCGGTAACCTTCACCAACAAAGCTGCGGCAGAAATGCGTCATCGTATTGAATCCGTCTTGTCTGACGGCAATCAGCGTTTGTTTGGTATGTGGGTCGGCACCTTTCACAGCATTGCTCATCGACTTCTGCGTGCCCATCATCTTGATGCGGATTTGCCGCAAGATTTCCAGATTTTAGATTCGGAAGATCAATTGCGTTTACTTAAACGCCTCATGAAATTACATCATTTTGACGAAAAAAGTTTCCCACCAAAACAAGCCGCTTGGTATATCAACAATAAAAAGGATGAAGGCTTGCGCCCGAATCAAATTGATGATCATCAGGATCGTCAAGAACGTGAATGGATTCGAATTTATCAGATTTATCAAGATGCTTGCGATCGTGCAGGATTGGTGGATTTTGCTGAAATTTTATTGCGCTCGTATGAATTGTTTTTACATAAGCCACTGATTTTGCAACGTTATCAACAACGTTTTCAGCATATTTTGGTGGATGAGTTTCAAGACACCAATAAAATTCAATATGAATGGATTCGTTTATTGGCGGGCAACACCGGCAAAGTAATGATTGTGGGGGATGATGACCAATCTATTTACGGCTGGCGCGGTGCAAAAATCGAAAATATTCAGTTATTTTTAAAAGAATTTGCCAATGCACAAACCATTCGATTAGAGCAAAATTACCGTTCAACCATGAATATTTTGCAGGCGGCTAATGAGTTAATTTCTAATAACAACAACCGACTAGGGAAAAATTTGTGGTCGGAAGGAAATCAAGGTGACCCTGTAGGCATTTATGCCGCCTTTAACGAATTGGATGAAGCGCTGTTTGTTGCCTCACAAATTAAAACTTGGATTGAAGACGGCGGCAAACTCAACGATTGTGCCATTTTATATCGCAGTAACAGTCAATCACGGGTAATTGAAGAAGCGTTAATTCGTTCACAAATTCCGTATCGTATTTATGGTGGTATGCGCTTCTTCGAACGTCAGGAAATTAAAGATGCGTTGGCCTATTTGCGCTTAATTGCCAATCGCCAAGACGATGCTGCCTTTGAGCGCGTTATTAATACACCTCCACGGGGCATTGGCGATCGCACGTTGGACACCTTGCGTAATCTGACTCGCGAACATCAAATCACGTTATGGCAAGCCACCAATTTGGCCTTGCAGGAAAATAAACTGGCAGGTCGTGCTGCGACCGCCTTGCTTCGCTTTATGGAATTAATCAATTCTCTGCAACGGGATACGGAAGAAATGCCGTTGTTTGCACAAACGGATTTTGTTATTAAGCATTCCGGCTTGTACGAAATGTATAAACAGGAAAAGGGCGAAAAAGGGGAAGTGCGTATTGAAAACTTGGAAGAATTAGTCTCTGCCGCACGCGAATTTATCAAGCCTGAAGAGGCGGAAGACATGACAGAGCTCACGGCTTTCTTGACGCATGCCTCGTTAGAAGCGGGCGAAGAGCAAGCGGCACCGCACCAAGCCTGTGTGGAAATGATGACCTTGCATTCGGCAAAAGGTTTGGAATTTCCTCGGGTCTTCATGATTGGCGTGGAAGAAGGATTATTCCCAAGTTTCCGCTCTTTTGAGGAAGCCGGGCGTTTGGAAGAAGAACGTCGTTTGGCTTATGTGGGGATTACCCGTGCTAAACAAAAACTCACTATTTCTTATGCGGAAAGTCGTCGTTTATATGGTAAAGAAGAACGTCATTTGCCTTCCCGTTTTATCACGGAATTACCACAACAATGTTTGCAGGAAATCCGTTTACGTGGCACCGTTACACGCGCCTTGAATCAAGCAAAAGTAGGCAGTGTCTCACCGATTGCCAATGAAAGTGAATGGAAAATGGGGCAAAAAGTGAAACATGAAAAATTCGGTTTTGGCACGGTGATTAATGTAGAGGGGGCTGACAATAATTTGCGCTTACAAATCGCTTTCCAGAATCAAGGGATTAAATGGCTGATTGCACATTTAGCAAAATTGGAAAAGGTTTAGGTTTGTCGGGATAAAATAAAAAGTGCGGTGAAATTTCACCGCACTTTTTTTATCGATATTGAATAGCTTTGGGATAACCAATCTGTAACGTTAATTTTTGATTGCTTTCCACAACATTTTTCCGTGCTTGAATAAAAAAGCGAGAGGTCATGGCTTTTTCACCGTGATTGAGAAAAATTTCTACGATAGAACGATCAAAGAAAATTTCCACTGTGTGTAGCTTCTCAATTTCACAGAAACGTTTGCCGGCGAATTTTTCCATTAATTCGGTTTGTTCACTTTGGCTGCGATCTAAACAAAGCACGCCATTTTCATAAGAGAGATGCAATGAGTGCCCTTGTTCATTTTGGAAGAAGGTTAAATCAAAGGCTTGATTATTCGCTTCAAATTTCACATAAGCACGATCTAAATCTGCAATTTCGGCTTTGCCATCAAGATGAAACGTAGAAAGTGCGGTCAGATTTTCATACGTTTTGGCGATAGGGCGTTGGTGGATTTTGTTGCCTTCTAAGCGCAATTCTCTTGGTAGCGTTAAAGCCGAATGCCATTTGAATTTGTCTGTCGGATAAGTCAAATCCGGCAATCCGATCCAACCGAATAAGATGGCATTTTCTGTCTTGCTACGTCCTGCAAATGTTTGTGGTGCGTAGAAATCAAAGCCTTTATCCAGTTCGGCAATGTGCTCGGCGTGAAAGGTTAAGCCCTCCAATTTACCGATGGCATACACCGCGTGGTAGTTATTTTGAAATTGATGAGCTTCCCTTGATTTACCCTGTGGCGACCAGATAAACACATCTTTGCCGCCTAATTTGAATAAATCCGGGCATTCCCACATGAATACTTGGTGATTATCAAAGGCGGGGATATTTAATTCGCCCAATAAATGCGGTTCGGCGTTTAAGTCATCCATTTCGTATAACAATGCGGTGCCGCTGAGATCTTCCCGTTGTGCACCAAGTACAAAACGAATTTTGCCTTCTGCCGTGACAAAAGGTTTTGGATCGCGGACGTGTTTGGTATAACCTTTCGGGGCTTGATTAAGCAGACAACGTTTGGAGAGCAATTTCCCTTCTTTAGAAAAGATGGCCATATTTTGATGAGGAATGCGTTGATTTTCCGCATTACGTGTGTTGCCGGTGTAAAAGGCGACAATTTGTTCTTGCCAAAGAATGGCACCACCCGAATAACAGCCGTGAGATTCAAACAGCTCATAAGGAATGAGATCGTCAGCGGATTGATAATGTTGGAAATCTTTGGTGATCAAATGCTTCCAATGCTTCATGCCGTGTATGGCATCAAAAGGAAACCATTGATAAAAAAGGTGGTATTTTTCGCCATCAAAGATGAGACCGTTAGGATCGTTCATCAGTCCGGTTGGTGGTGTAATATGAAAGTGCGGTCGAAAATCCTTGTCTTTTTGCACGGTTTGAGCAATTTCGGCAAGCTCTCCGGATGTTGCCGCAAGGATGCTTTTGTATTTTCCGTTATTGAAAATATGCATGAGGTTTTTCCTCGATGTTTGGGCAATTGGCACGCGTCAAAGGACGCGCGCGATTAAAGTAAAAGACTAGTTCGCCAAAAAATCGGCTAATTGCATTTTATTTGGTAGGGCGGACATCGCGCCTTTTGCCGTGGTAGCTAATGCACCACAAGCGTTAGCCTGACGGAGAATTTGCTCAAGCACAGAAATTTCTTTCCAATTTGCATGTTGTGAAAGCCCGGCAAGAAGACCGCCAACAAAGGCATCGCCTGCACCTGTGGTGTCAACCGGTTTTAAGGCTTTGCCGGCAACCACATCTTGTTTACCGGCTAAATGATAGCGTGCACCGTCTTTGCCCAAGGTCACAATGATCAATTTTTCCGGATAAAGCGCGGTGATTTTTTCAAACGCGTCGTCTAGAGTTTGTGTGTCGGTAAGCAGCGTCAATTCTTCTTCTGAGAATTTCAATACGTCTGCCAATGCCACCGCTTGCATAACGGTTTGCTTCATGTCGTCAAAACTTGCCCAAAGGGATTCGCGCAAATTGGGATCAAAAGAGAAGAATCCGCACGCGGCTTTAATGCGACGAATTGCCTCAAAAGTGGTTTCGCGCGAAGGATTGTTGATTAAAGCAATCGAGCAACAATGGAGCCATTCGTTTGCTTGGAAATTCGGTAAATCCGCCACTTGTAAAAATTGGTCGGCACTGGGATTCACCATAA
>CAUPZK010000014.1:0-47675 GCA_963515835.1 uncultured Aggregatibacter sp. | reverse complement strand
TCATGGAAGGCATCAAAATCGAAAATAAAACGCATGAGCCGTTAGATTTTGATACGGATAACCCGTCAACCATCACCTCCCACAAACCGGGTTACATCAACAAAGAATTAGAAAAAATCGTAGGTCTTCAAACTGATGCACCATTAAAACGCGCCATTATGCCATTCGGTGGTATCAAAATGGTTAAAGGTTCTTGTGAAGTTTACGGTCGTCAATTAGATCCTGAAGTCGAACATATTTTCACTGAATATCGCAAAACCCATAACCAAGGCGTATTTGATGTATATACACCGGATATTCTTCGTTGCCGTAAATCCGGTGTGTTAACCGGTTTGCCGGATGCTTACGGTCGTGGTCGTATTATCGGTGACTATCGTCGTTTAGCCGTTTATGGTATCGACTATTTAATGGCTGATAAGAAAAAACAATTCGACTCACTTCAACCTAAATTAGAACGTGGCGAAGATATTCAAGCCACCATTCAATTACGTGAAGAGATTGCCGAACAACATCGTGCCTTAGGCAAAATTAAAGAAATGGCTGCCTCTTATGGCTACGATGTTTCCAACCCAGCAACTAATGCACACGAAGCCGTTCAATGGACTTACTTCGCTTATTTAGCCGCCGTGAAATCACAAAACGGTGCGGCAATGTCTTTCGGTCGTATTTCTTCCTTCTTAGACATTTATATCGAACGTGATTTGAAAAACGGCAAAATTACCGAACAAGAAGCACAAGAATTAATCGACCACTTAGTGATGAAACTTCGTATGGTGCGTTTCTTACGTACTCCTGAATACGATCAATTGTTCTCCGGTGACCCAATGTGGGCAACTGAAACCCTTGGTGGTATGGGCTTAGACGGTCGTACCTTAGTGACCAAAAATAGCTTCCGTATTTTACATACCCTTTACACTATGGGCCCATCTCCGGAACCAAACTTAACTATCCTTTGGTCCGAAAAATTACCTGAAGCCTTCAAACGTTTCTGTGCCAAAGTGTCTATTGATACTTCTTCCGTACAGTATGAAAACGATGACTTAATGCGCCCGGATTTCAACAGCGATGACTATGCTATTGCGTGTTGCGTCTCCCCAATGGTGGTGGGTAAACAAATGCAATTCTTCGGTGCGCGTGCGAACTTGGCAAAAACCTTGTTATACGCAATCAACGGCGGTGTCGACGAGAAAAACGGTATGCAGGTCGGCCCGAAAACTGAACCGATCAAAGATGAAGTGCTTGATTTCGACACCGTCATGACCCGCATGGACAGCTTCATGGACTGGTTGGCAACACAATATGTGACCGCCTTAAACATTATCCACTTCATGCATGACAAATATGCTTATGAGGCCGCATTGATGGCATTCCATGATCGTGATGTTTATCGCACCATGGCTTGCGGTATCGCAGGACTTTCTGTTGCTGCCGACTCTTTAGCCGCAATCAAATATGCGAAAGTCAAACCAATTCGTGGCGATATCAAAGATAAAGAGGGCAAGGTTGTGGCATCTAATGTTGCTATCGACTTTGAAATCGAAGGTGAATATCCGCAATTTGGTAACAACGATCCGCGTGTAGATGACATTGCTTGTGATCTCGTTGAACGTTTCATGAAGAAAATTCAAACGCACAAAACATATCGCAATGCAACGCCAACACAATCTGTACTGACTATCACGTCTAACGTGGTCTATGGTAAGAAAACCGGTAACACCCCGGATGGTCGTCGCGCCGGTGCACCATTCGGACCGGGCGCAAACCCAATGCACGGTCGTGACCAAAAAGGTGCGGTAGCGTCTTTAACGTCTGTCGCCAAACTCCCATTTGCTTATGCGAAAGACGGTATTTCTTATACCTTCTCTATCGTGCCAAATGCGTTAGGTAAAGAGTACGAAGCGCAAAAACGTAACTTGGCAGGTTTGATGGATGGTTACTTCCATCACGAGGCAACAGTTGAAGGCGGTCAGCACTTGAACGTCAATGTGTTGAACCGTGAGATGTTATTAGATGCCATGGAAAATCCGGAAAAATATCCGCAATTAACCATTCGCGTTTCCGGTTATGCCGTACGTTTTAACTCATTAACCAAAGAACAACAACAAGACGTTATCACCCGTACATTTACACAATCCATGTAATTTCGTGATAAAACTGTGTTAATATTTCAGCCGCTTGCCGCAAGGTAAGCGGTCTGATTTTTTTAGGAACATTTCATTTTATAAACATGACAAGGCCATCAAAAAACGCTGGCAAAAACGACCGCACTTTTAACGAACACATGACACATTATTGAGGAACATATGTCAGTTGTAGGAAGAATCCACTCTTATGAATCCTGTGGCACCGTTGACGGCCCGGGCATTCGTTTTATTCTGTTTTTGCAAGGCTGCTTAATGCGCTGTAAGTATTGTCATAACCGCGATACTTGGGATTTGCATGGTGGCAAAGAAATTACGGTGGAAGAACTGATGAAAGAAGTGGTCAGCTATCGTCATTTTATGAATGCTTCAGGTGGTGGTGTGACCGCGTCCGGTGGTGAAGCAATTTTACAGGCGGAATTCGTGCGTGATTGGTTTCAAGCCTGTAAAAAAGAAGGCATAAGCACCTGCTTGGATACCAACGGTTTTGTGCGTCATTACGATCATGTGATTGATGAACTCATTGATGTGACGGATCTGGTTTTGCTTGATTTGAAAGAACTCAACGATCAAGTGCATCAAAATCTTATTGGCGTACCGAACAAACGCACACTTGAATTTGCCAAATATTTGCAAAAACGTAACCAACCGGTTTGGATTCGCTACGTGGTCGTGCCGGGCTATACAGATTCTGACCATGACGTACATTTACTCGGTCAATTTATCGAAGGCATGACAAACATTGAAAAAGTAGAACTCCTTCCTTATCACCGCCTTGGCGCACATAAATGGGCAGCAATGGGCGAAAAATATGAATTGGAAGACGTAAAACCCCCAACAAAAGAATCGCTTGAACACATAAAAGCCATTCTTGAAGGCTACGGTCATGTCGTCACCTACTGAGTTGGATAGGGTCAATCCGATCTTCAAAAAAACATTCCTTTTTATGACCGCACTTTTAACCATAAATAAAACGCCTTGCACATTTACGCTACGCTAAAAGCGCACTACAATAATCCCTAATCTACTTCCTCAAGGATTTCTTATGCGCTACATTCTCATTGCGCTGTTTTTATGGAGCAGCTCTTTTGTTGCCGGCAAATACACCTATTCCATGCTAGATCCGGTGTTAATGGTACAAATGCGTCTGATCATCGCCAGCTTTATTGTTTTCCCTATGTTTGTACGAGTTTGGAAGCGCGTTCCCAAAACGGTTCGCCCACAAGTGTGGTGGCTTGGGTTTCTCAATTATCCGGCTATTTTCCTTTTACAATTCATCGGATTAAGCCATACATCCGCGTCCAGCGCCTCTACAATGCTCGGTTTAGAACCTTTCCTCGTGGTACTTATCGGACACTTTTTCTTCGGTGATAAAGCCAAAACACATCATTGGATCTTTGGACTCGTTGCATTTTTAGGTGTTGTATTATTAATTTATGGGGGAGAAGAAACCGGCAATATCAGCCTTTTCGGTTGCAGTTTAGTGTTACTCGCCGGCATCGTATTTGCAGCTTGTCTGCGCTGGACACAAAGAATTATTGTGCAACTGACCGCGCAAGTTTACACTACCAGCAGCATCGTACTCGGCACCATTACCTGTCTCCCATTCACCCTATGGCTCACTCAAAGCTGGGAAATTCATTGGAACTGGCTGGGGCTCGCCGGTCTGCTGTATATCGGAATCGGTTGTAGTTGGCTCGCCTATTACTTGTGGAATAAAGGCATTAATAGTGTTGATTCCAATCTCGCCGGTATTTTAGTTTCCTTAGAGCCGGTATTTGCCATTATGCTGGCTGTATTATTACTCGGCGAGAACATCAGCCCGCTTTCTTGGTTAGGCATTTTAGCCGTCGTCAGTACCACTCTAATTTCCAGTATTTATCCGCGCTTGCTACGCAATGCAAGTTAATCTGTAGGTTTATTAGCAACTCTCGGCTATTGTATTTCAAGAAGTATATAATGAATGGAATGAATATAGTAAATAAATAGCTAAACTAATTTAGTCAAATTCAGCACCAATAAACTTTTTACAATATATTCATCCGTATTATTAAAACGCCTTAAAACGTTTTACTCATCTCTAGATAAATCCGATTTTTATCATAGCGATAAAACGGATGATTGCTGTCATTTTTTTGGTACGACCAGGTAATTTTTGGCGTAATGCCCCAAAAATACACGTTACGATGCCATAAAGTGACATTGGTTTGATATTCCTTGTTTTTTTGACGAATACCAAGTAAATCTTCCCCTTTATAAACCCGTCTTGCATAGGCGACAGAAAGACGACTGGAAATGCCAAACGGCCATTCTTGCACCCAGCCTAAACGCACATTTTTACGTTGATAGGCGTTATCGAGATCACGCGTATTTTCGCGATTATAATCCGCACCGATGTACCAATATTGTCCGCTGTAAGGCAAAAATAAGAGCGTATTCGACCACAAATAATTATTGCCATTTAAATGTTTACGCGTGGCATAACGCTGCTCACCATATTCAAGTGCGGTCGAAATTTGCCATGATTTATTGAGCCAATGGGTCACATCAACACGCACACCGGAATTTTTAGAATATTGTTTCATGGCATCACTACCGGAAGAACCGCCGGAATACCAACGCCGCTCAGTGAAAGGCAGGAAAGAGAGTTCGGTATTTGCCGTTTGATAACCCAAACCGGCACCGATTCGAGCATTAAACTCGTTATATTTTTTATTATCCCAATAATATTTGCCTTGCCCATCTAAAACCAGTTTTGCAAAAAACTGATTGGGCAACGACCATTTTTTTTCGGCACCAACATAATAAGACATCCCATGCGCCTGTTCTCTCTCCCAAGCTTTCCACGCACCAATACGGGTGCCCGCTTTGGGCGCATTATTAATATTGGATTCGTTTAAAAAACTGATACCACCGTTTATTTTCCACTGATCTCGTTGATTAATCGCAGTCAAATATTGGTCGATCATGTGCTGTGATGAAGCATCATTCACCTCCGCACGGAGTTTTTGGAACTGATCTTTCGCCGCTTCATTATCATTATTCAAAAATAACGCATGGGCTAATTGATAACGCAACTGCAAAATATCAGGACGTTTTGCAAATAATTCACGGTATTGCTTCACCGCCGATACATAATCCCCTTGATGCGTTGCCATTATAGCTTCCCCCCAAGCCAGCAAAAACGGATCTTGTTGCGCCGGTTGTTGCTGCTGATATAACGGGAACAGCAATGCCACCGCGTCCACATTATTTTGCAACAACGCAGGGATCAATCCGCGGATAATTAAATCAGGTCGTTTAACAAGTTCTTCTTTCGTAATAGAAAGCGTATTTTCTTTTGACGTAGATTCTTCCACCGTTTCATGTTGAGGCAATCGAGGGGTAGCAAGCTTTAATCGTTCTTCGAGTGAGGCGCTCTTCGGTGTAGCAACTTCTGCAGCCACCGAAATTGACACCAATGCACCAATCACACTAAAGAATAAGGGTAATTTCATCATATCGTTTTAACCGTATACTCAAAATAAATAAATAAATAAATAAAGCAAGCACATGGCTTGCTTTATTGTTCATTATGGGAGATTACTGTTTCTTACCAGCAAAAGCAGCTCCCCAGGAATTGTCATTCCCTTTAGCTAAACCACCTAATTCAGCCGCGTTATTTCCATAAAACTTACCTTCAACTTTACCTTCTGAAGTAAATTGGGAAGATTTAGCCGTACCTTTAAAACTATTGCCTGAAATATCAGCATTTACGTTAATTGCAGACATTGAATTTGCGGTAATAGAACCACTAAGTTTTTTGCTATCAAAGTTCACATTAAAGTTAGATTTTCCAGATACATAATCTTCATCATTAATATCAGCTCCAGAAATGATGCTATCTCCTTTGTAGGACACAGAACCGCTCTGAGGCATATTTTTTGTTGGAATGCCATTGTAGAAGATAATATCAGATTCTCCAGGACCTTGGCTCATAACAGCACCAATACGAACATTTTGATATTCTCCACAACAAACTTTAGTATTCATTATATTCTGCCAACTACCTGCATAAATCCCAGAATAAGCAAGTTTAATTCTACGCCCATCAATGCTTAATTCCTTTATATTTGAATCAGTAAGCACAACATTTTTAACTTGAACTTTGTCATCCTGACCTGAAATGACCAAAGCACCTCCTGTAGATTTTTCATCTGTACTTTGATTTTCTTTAGTCGTATTTTTCTCTGGTGCCGTCGGCTGTGACGGTACTGTAGGTTTAACGGATTCCGCTTGTTGTTTTTGAGTATTATTCACAGGAGAAGATGATGGTGAGCTATCACCACCGCCACTTCCACAAGCAGCTAAAGCTAACACGGCTAGTGTAGTTAAAGTGAATTTAACAATTGAGTTTTTCATAAATGATACCTTTAAGTTATAAGTAAATACCATGCTCAGAAGATTGAAAGAATAATCCTCAGGCCAAAGGGCGGCGAATCCTACCACATCGCCTAAAAGAAATACAGCTACTGCACCAACATTAATCCCATACAGCCTTTATCCGCCAACATTAAATCAGAAGCACCAAAAGTAAAAGGATAGTTATTAGAGGAAGTGTTATCGAATTTCACTAAAATAGTCACTGTGCCATTAATCAACACGCTGTCTTTCCAGCCGATTTCGCTTTCTTCCAACGCTTTACCGTTAACGGATTCCACAATAAATTTTGCGCCTCGCAACGCAAATCCTACCGCTGCGGACGCGGTTAAGGTCCAACGTTCAACACTGCCTAGTTTTGCCGATACATCTAAACGACGCGGGTCGAAACGGTTCCGGTTAATGGTGGCATTAGTGACATCCACATGAAATGCTCGTTCCTGTTGCACTTTAGCAGACAACAGACTTGGCGCATCGGTAACAAATTGCCATGTTTGTTCTTTTTGTGCGAATGCACCGGCTAAGCCGTCCGGACGTAGTTCCAAAGCTGTATTGTCAACTAATTCCCCTTCTGAACCGAAGAAATAACGAACGTTATCAATAAAATCACGTTTTTTCCCCACGATGAGAGAAACGTTGTCGCCATCATTCAAATCAACTAAAAGCTCAACACGCTCACTCGGTGCGATTTTAATCACATTTAAGGTTTTGCCTTGTGGTAAAAAACCAAGATCTTGTGCAATCAATGTAAACGTTCGCTCATCCTCAAAACGAAGCTCATAAGTACGGGAAAGAGACGCATTTAAAATGCGTAAACGCACCAAACCACGAGGTACATTGAAATAAGGAGCTTCCTGCCCATTGACTAACAATCTTTCACCAAGAAAAGCCCCTTGATTCTGCTGAAAAAGTTGTGCGCCATCACTATTGAGTTGCATATCTTGCAAGATTAACGGGATGTCATCCACGCCATATTTCTGCGGCAATCCCAATTTGGCACTCTCTTTGTCCTCAATCAGCCACAAGCCGACCAAGCCACGATAAGTTTGATACGCAGAATTGGCAAGGGTGCAAGCATGATACCAGCAGGTTGCAGGAGCTTGATTGATCGGAATAATCGGTGCCCAAGTTTCACCTTTTTGTAAATTTTTACCCACACCACCAATAAGCTCGCCCGATGCCTGTAAGCCTTGGATATTCATCGCAACAAATTGCGGTAAATTATTTTTCCAATTCAGTTTGGCAAAGTCATCTTTCTTAATTTTAATGGTTGGCCCTAAATAACTGCCGTTAAAACCCCACACTTCGGTACGTTTTCCTGGCAATAACGGTGCTTGGGTATTTTGCATATTCAGAAAAATCGGCTTACCCCGTCGAACTTCAAAGAGTGGAGGAATTTTCAAAGCTGGGCGTGTTGCCGCCAATAATGGAGATGGCACAGCAAAAAGTACGGTAGAAAATAACGTTGTTTTGAGTAGCTGACGACGGGAGCAATGTTTCATTTAGGCCTGCTTATTCTCGTTTTTCTGTTCAACTTCTTTTTGTGCCACTTCACGGTCCAATTCAGCAATACGATTTTGCATTACATCATGGCAATATTCCGCTAATTCACGCACATTTTCACGGCTGTAGCCGGACACATCAATAGGTTCCAGCATTTCACAAATCACCGTGCCATTATCCCAACGGTTTAAATCGATTTTATTGTGTGTTGTAGAGCAAACGACCGGCACAATGGGTACGCCGGCGGCAATGGCAGCGTGGAATGCCCCGGTTTTGAACGGCAATAACCCACGTCCACGACTACGCGTTCCTTCCGGGAACATCCAAATAGACAAGTTATCTTCATTAATACGACGAGCCAATTCCGACATGGTGTTATGCGCTTTAGAGCGGTTATCACGATCGAGAAAAATATTGCCCGTTGCCCAATATAAAATACCGAAAAACGGCACCCAAATCAGGCTTTTCTTACCGACGCTCACCGTACGAGGCATGACCATGTAAGAAATGGTCACCATATCGTAGTTATTTTGATGGTTGCCGATATAAATACAGCGCCCAACTTTATCGGCATTCGCAGGGAAACGATGTTCCACCTTCAAACCAAAGAGCGGATGTAACCGTCCAAACCAACGGGCAAAAATGCCCACATTACTCGGATTACGGAAACGAATAAAAGAATAAAGCGTACCGAGGATACAAATAAGAATACAACAAATAACAATGATGAAAATTCTGGCGATTTTTAGCATGATAAAGCCCCTTAAAAATTTGCGTAAGTATAACGAAATTAGCCCATTAAGTGTATTCATAACGATGAAATGTGCTAATCTAATCAAAAATTTTTTAATTGAATTTCTATGCAAAAAACCTATTTTATTGCGGATTTACATCTCTCCGAAAATCGACCGCACTTATTAGCCCTGTTTCGTCAATTTATGCAAGAACAAGCACCGGAAGCAGAAAAACTCTATATTTTGGGCGATTTATTTGATTTTTGGATTGGCGATGATGAACAATCCGATCTCATCAGCGAAGTGCAACAGCTCATCAGACATCTTACAGAACAAGGCGTACCATGCTATTTCCAGCATGGTAACCGGGATTTTTTGATTGGTAAAAAATTTGCCAAGGCGTGCGGGCTGACGTTGCTGCCAACTTATCAAGTCATTGATTTATACGGCACGCCCACCCTTTTATGTCACGGAGACACCCTTTGCGTGGACGATGTGAAATATCAAAAATATCGCAAAAAAGTTCATCAAAAATGGCGCCAGTGGCTGTTCTTACATTTGCCGTTAAAAGTGCGGTTAAAAATCGCAGAGAAAATTCGTGCTAAAAGCCGCCAAGATAAACAAGTAAAATCCACAGAAATCATGGATGTGAATGCCGCTTTTGTGCAGCAAATGTTTGCGCAATTTCATGTGACGCAAATGATTCACGGACATACGCATCGCCAAAAACACCATGAAATTCCACCGCACTTTCATCGCATCGTGTTGGGTGATTGGGGAGAAACCGCGTCCCTTTTAGAAGTCACGCCCCATTCAATCGAATTTATTAATGAGACGTTAAGGAGAAAAAATGGCTGATCCACATATTAAATCGCCTATGGATGGTTGGGATTACGCAACCGTAATCATTTATCGCTTGGGCTTTGTCCTTGCTGTTCCAATGTTGTTTATGTTGCCTTGGTATCCCGCAACCGCACACGTTGGTTTGCTTATCGCAGCGACCTTATGTGCCGCTTGCGTGCATTTATATATGAAAAACTTCCGCTATATTTTTCAATTTGCCATGTGGGTGGGCTTGCTCTGCCAAATGTTAGGATTTCCGCAACTGGCGCTGGGCGCAGCATTTTGGGTGCTCGGCGGATTAAGTTATAAAGAATATTTTTGCTTCCGTGTCTTTGCCTTAAATCTACAACCGATATTTTTTGCCATTTTATGGTTTGCCTTATTATTCAATATTACTTGGTTAAGCAGCCTATTATGCTTTATCACCGGGCTTTTAATTTTGTTATTAAGCATTCAAAAATGGCGCATGCCGTTGCATTTTGACATTGGCGATAAAACCAAATATCAGGTTTGATAAATTTCGGATAAAAAAATAGCCTACATCATGTAGGCTATTTTTATGCAAGAAAAAATTATTTCACACGAGAAACGTATTCGCCGGAACGGGTATCAACACGAATCACTTCACCGATTTGTACGAATAATGGCACTTTCACCACGGCGCCGGTGCTTAAGGTTGCCGGTTTGCCGCCGGTACCTGCGGTATCGCCTTTAAGACCTGGGTCGGTGTCAACGATTTCTAACTCAACGAAGTTTGGCGGGGTGACCGTAATTGGTGCGCCATTCCATAAGGTAACGATACAATCCGCTTGATCTAACAACCATTTTTCTGCATCACCAACGGCTTTCGCATCCGCAGAATATTGTTCAAATGTTTCCGGGTGCATGAAATACCAGAACGCATCGTCTTTATAAGAATAAGTTAAGTTTAAATCCATTACATCAGCAGCTTCAACGGAAGTACCGGATTTGAAGTTTACATCCAATACTTTGCCGGAAATTAATTTACGAATACGGGTGCGGGTGAACGCTTGACCTTTGCCGGGTTTAACGAATTCATTTTCAACGATCACGCAAGGCTCACCGTCTTGCATAAATTTTAGACCTGGTTTGAAATCACTGGTAGTATATGTAGCCATATTATCCTCAAAAAAGATTGTTTTTTAAAAGTGGCTATTCTACATCAAAACATCCCGATTAGAGAAGAACAAAGTTGGTTAACCCATTTGGCAAATGGCATTTCTGACCCGAAAATGTTATTGCAACACCTCGAACTCCCTCTCGAATCCTTCAAACAAGACATTGAAGCGCGCAAATTATTTGCCATGCGTGTGCCGCTACCTTTTGTAGAAAAAATGGAAAAGGGCAATCCAAAGGATCCGTTGTTTTTACAAGTCATGTCTTCTGCGGATGAGTTTTTACAAGCAGAAGGATTCAGCAAAGATCCGTTGGAAGAACAAGAAGATAAAAACGTCGTCCCCAACATTTTGCACAAATACCATAATCGCTTGTTATTTATGGTAAAAGGCGGTTGCGCAGTAAATTGTCGCTATTGTTTCCGTCGTCACTTTCCTTATGAAGACAACAAAGGTACCAAGCAAAATTGGCAAAAAGCGTTGCAATATATTGCGGAACGCCCAGAAATTGAGGAAGTGATTTTTTCCGGTGGCGATCCGTTGATGGCAAAAGATCATGAGCTTGAGTGGCTGATAAAACACCTAGAAAACATACCGCACTTAAAGCGTCTGCGTATTCATTCCCGTTTACCGGTCGTGATTCCGCAACGGATAACCGATAAATTTTGTCGCCTTTTAGCGCAAACCCGGTTGCAAAAAATTTTAGTCACCCACGTCAATCATGCCAATGAAATTGATGCAGACTTTGCCCATGCCATGGCGAAATTAAAAGATTGCGGCGTTGTTTTATTAAACCAATCAGTGTTACTCAAAAATGTAAATGATGACGCGCAAATTCTGAAAACATTGAGCGACCGTTTATTTTCAGTAGGCATTTTGCCTTATTATTTGCATTTGTTAGATAAAGTGGAAGGCGCAACGCATTTTTATCTTGATGATGCAAAAGCCCTGAAAATTTATAAAGAACTACAACGCATTAGCTCAGGCTATTTAGTGCCGAAGCTTGCCCGTGAAATCGGCGGCGAACCAAATAAAACCTTATATTCGTCTTGAGAAGACGGTATCAAAAAAGCAAAAGATGTTTTAAAATAGGCGCGATTTTTACTTATCACTTTATGTCGTAATAGATTCGATTTTTCATTTCGGCCATCACCGAAAAAAATGCAGAGAAAAACGACCGCACTTTACGACAGCTCATCATTCGTTAATCAGAGGTATATTGTGGATTCTGAAAAAAGAACCCCGGAAAATGAAAATAATCCGGCGCAAAATGAATTGGATTTAGGCTTTAATCAAATGGAACCAATCACCCCCAAAAAACCGGCAAAACCGGAACCATCCTTCTTTGAAAAAGCCAAAGGCATGTTTGCTAAAAAAGAACAAAAAAATACAGAAAATCAATTTGCCACCCGTAAAGAGCCGGTATTTGGTAATTCAGCTCCAGCAGATGCAGCTGCGGCAAGTACAACATCATCAGAAGAAACCATTATTGTAGAAGAAAAATCCCTCGAAACTACGAACGTGGTTGTCGAACCCGAGCTTGATACCACAGCAAGTGAAACAAAATCGCACGCAGAAACCGCAGAAAAACCGGCCGTCAGCCTTAAGAACCCTGAAACTTGGCCAATGTTAGCTATGTTACCGCAGAAACATCGTCGTCTTTTTGTCACCATTTTGGCCCTGGTGCTACTGCTTATGTTCATTTTATGGATGAAGCCGAGTTCAGATACGGTGCAATCTTATGAACAACAAAGCAACAATAACGTACCAATTCAATTCCAACAACTGGATCAATCACAAGTGAACGAGCCAACCTTGTTGGATAACCCAACGAGCACCGGTACACAGCCAAATACCGTTGAAAATATTGTCCCTGCGCAAAGCAATGAACCGATGGCAAATACCCCGGTAGCAGAACCTCAAGCAATGAATCCGGTTTCCGAAAACAAACCGGCGGAACAATCAAAAGCCGTGGAACCGGCTAAACTACAAGAAATGGTTAAGCCGCAAAGTACCCAACAGGAACCAGTGAAAAAATCGGAACCTGTAAAAACAAAAACAGCTGAAAAAGTGCAAAAAGCTGAAACTAAAAATCAACCGGCAAAAGCTCAAAGTGCAAAAACCGAAAAACAAGTTGTTGAAATTTTAGAAGCGAAACCGGCAACGACTAAAACTGCTAATACGAGTGTAGGAAGCAAAACCTTAGTCGTTCCACAAGGCGTCTCGTTAATGCAGGTATTCCGTAATAACAACCTACCAATTGCCGATGTGAATGCCATGACAAAAGCCAATGGCGCCAGCAACGCACTAAGCAGTTTCAAACCGGGCGATAAAGTTCAGGTAACTGTCAATGCACAAGGTCGAGTTAATGAGCTTCGCCTTTCCAATGGCGCACGCTTTGTTCGCCAAGCTGACGGTAGCTACCAATTTAAAAAATAATCCGTAAAATTCAATAAGCGTAGTCAACACTACGCTTATTCCATTTAGAAGGGTACACATTATGTTAAGAGCGAGCTTTATATTACTGACGTTACTGGGTATTGCTGCTTGCACCCCCAAGCCGATCGAGCCTAAAGCCTCCGAAAAACCGCCACAACCGGTTTTACAAAAAGCCACTCAAAAAGGAGAGATGAAGGAATACCTTTGCAAGGACGACAAAATCATTCGTATTGTGTTTCACACTACCAAACACAAAAAAAACAAAGCGCGTTCCATCAGTTTAACGTTTAACAATGTGACCTATAAACTGAGCCCAACAATTGCGGAAAATGGGCGAAATTATGCCAATATTCATTGGGTGTGGTTAGAACGCAAAGATGTTTCTACTTTAAAAACCAGTGTTGGGGAAGTTCTCGCAGAACAATGTGTGCCACGTTAATAGCGTGAAAACAACGCAAAAAACCACCGCACTTTTTGTTCAATAAGCTGGATAACCCGGCTTATTGAGTTTTCATCCCACACAAAAACTTTATTAAAAACGCCATTATGTCAACACTGACCCAAATCAAAAACGCCATTATGCGCGATCCGCAAAATCAATCTTTCACTGAACGTGGTATTGAACCGCTATTTGCTGCACCAACAACAGCTCGCATTAACATTGTCGGACAAGCGCCGGGCACCAAAGCAGAACAAACGCGCCTATATTGGAATGACCAAAGCGGTGATCGACTACGTGAATGGTTAGGTATCGATCGTGAGATGTTTTATCACTCCGGCTTGTTTGCAGTAATTCCGATGGACTTTTACTATCCAGGAAGAGGCAAATCAGGCGATCTGCCACCACGTAAAGGCTTTGCAGAAAAATGGCATCCACAGATTCTGGCGGATTTACCTCATATTGAACTAACCATCCTGATCGGGCAATATGCACAAAAATATTATCTCCCGCAGAACAAACTTAATGTGACGGAAACCGTAAAAAACTACCAAGCATTTCTACCACACTTTTTGCCGCTCGTGCATCCTTCCCCTCGTAATCAGTTGTGGTTGGCTAAAAATCCCTGGTTTGTGCAAGAAGTCATCCCGGCATTGCAACAACGGGTTAAACAAATCCTCGCCCGCTAAGTGATGTAAATAAGGCATACAAAAAAGCCTGTCAAATGACAGGCTTTTTACCAAACATTATTTTGCTTTCCTTTATTACACTTCAATGCCGTCAAAAAGTGCGGTACTTAAATAACGCTCTGCTGCAGACGGTAAAATCACTACAATCAGTTTATCTTTAAATTCGGGCAATTTCGCCAAGCGATCAGCCGCAGCGACAGCCGCACCGGAAGAAATACCGGCAAGAATCCCTTCTTCAGCCATCAAACGACGGGCAGTCACGATCGCCGTTTCACTATCAATCGTTTCTACTCGGTCGATTAAGGAAAGATCGAGGTTTTTAGGAATAAAACCTGCGCCGATACCTTGGATCTTATGTGGGCCCGGTTTAATTTCTTGACCCGCAAGACTCTGTGTGATCACCGGTGATTCAGCCGGTTCTACGGCAACGGAGATGATTTGTTTACCATGATCTAGTTTAATGGCTCGGGAAATCCCAGTAATGGTACCACCGGTACCCACACCGGCAACCAACACATCAATTTTGCCCTCAGTGTCTTTCCAAATTTCTTCACCGGTGGTTTTACGATGAATTTCCGGGTTTGCCGGATTTTCAAACTGTTTTAACATTACATAGCGACTTGGGTTAGAGGCTACAATTTCTTCTGCTTTGGCAATCGCGCCTTTCATGCCTTTAGCACCTTCGGTAAGCACTAAATTCACGCCCAAACCGCGCAATAAACGCTTACGCTCATTGCTCATAGTTTCCGGCATGGTAAGCGTAATTTTATAACCCCGCGCCGCCGCCACATAGGCTAAAGCAATGCCGGTATTCCCACTAGTCGCATCTACGATTTCTTTATCTTTCGTCAAAAGACCGTCTTTTTCTGCTTGCCAAACCATGTTAGCTCCGATACGGCATTTCACACTAAAACTTGGGTTGCGCCCCTCAATTTTCACTACAATGTTACCGTTGCCAAAATGTTTTAGACGCACCAAAGGCGTATTACCAATAGAATAAGAATTGTCATTATAAATAGTCATACTGTTCTCCAAACCATAAGGATAATGTTATGGCACTAGTTTTAACACGAGAGCTCGCAATAAAAAAATAGCCATTTTTTATAAATAATAACTAAAAGCTATTTACTCACAATTTGACATGATGCAAGCTCACATCTGTGTCGGTTTTCTCTTGTGAAGAGCGTTTAAATAAGCTGCGATATTCATTCACCCACATTGCCGTTGCACCACACACAGCAACAGGAATAATCACTAAATTCACGACCGGTACAAACGTGCATAATGAAACCAAACCACCGAAAGTAACGGTTACATTACGCTTAATGGCCAACTCATTTTTCATGACGGCAAAAGGAATCTTATGATTATCAAAAGGATAATCACAATATTGAATTGCAAACATCCAAGCCGTAAATACAAAAGTAGCAATCGGAACCACGGTTTGCCCGAGTAATGGCACAAAACCTAATAAAAACAAGGCGATAACTTTAGGCAAACTATAAACCAACTTTTGCCATTCACGCCCTAACATACGAGGTACGTCTTTTAGAAAAGACCATAAAGACATCTCCTGCAAATCTTCCCCTGTCAGCATTTTTTCCACTTTTTCTGCCAATAAACCGTTAAACGGTGCTGCGATAAAACCCGACAACGTCGTAAAAATAAAGTAAAACAGGATTAGAATCATCAAAATGGAAGCCAGCAATAAAATGCCGCTCAGCCATGCAAGCCAATCAGGAATATAGGACATAATGCCGTCAATATAATCACCAATTTGACTCACAAACATCCAAAATAAGCCGCCTAACAACATTACATTTAATAAAATCGGCAGGATCACAAAACGGCGTAACCCCTTTTGTAAAATTAAGTGCCAACCCATCACAAAATATTCAAAGCCGGCTTTTATTTCTTGTTCTTTCAACATCACATTCTCCCTCAAGGAAAAGAGGCTCAGAATACAAAGTGCGACAAAAAAAATCAAACGTTGTCTCTCATCAATTTTGTAAAAATATGATAAGCTTACGCCCACTTATACATGAGTTTTACATGATGGGAGAGTCGGCAATGGATTTAAATACTATTTTGATTATCTTGGGGGTTATCGCCCTATTGGCATTGATTGCGCACGGCATTTGGTCAAACCGTCGCGAGAAATCCCAATATTTCAAAAACGCCAATACTTTTTCACAAAATCATCAATCCAATCGTTTTAATACGACGCACCAACCTGCACAACCGATAACAGAAACACCGATCGCCGACAAACCGGTGCATTCTTTTGTCGAAGAAACGCCTCCACAACAACAAGCATTGGATTTTGAAGCCACTGCCACACCGAGCATAAGCGAGTCACATTCCATTGAACGTGCTGTGGATGAAATTAAAATTACCTTACCAAATGGTACCTCCAACACAACGTTGAACGAGATTGAATCAACTGCGTCCTATTCCTTTCATGAACAACCGACTCAACCTGTTCAACCCGTGATGACACAAGCTAATACGTCATTTCAATCTTATGATGAACCGTCTTCTTACGCTGAACCAAACATGGCTTCTTTGGCTGAAAGCAACTCACGTCAACCGGAAAACGAATATGTGACTCCAACCGTTTCATTGAACCAGGCAAATGAACAACACACGGCGACTACTCCATCAACAACCTCTGCGGGGGAAACGGTCTCAGAAAATCAACGTACGCCTGACTTCATTATGTTATATGTAGTCGCGCCGGAAAATCGTGAATTTAACGGTGGACGCTTAGCACAAGCACTTGATGGCCTTGGCTTTATTTTTGGCGATCAGCATATTTATCATCGCCATTTGGATTTAACCGCTGCCAGCCCTGTATTGTTCAGCGTGGCGAATTTACAACAGCCCGGCACGTTTAATCCTTACGACATGGACAACCTAGTTACTGTCGGTATTGCCATTTTCATGCAATTACCCTCACCGGGCAATGACACGGTCAATCTGAAAACCATGATTCGTGCCGCCCGTAGTTTGGCGGATGAACTTGGCGGTTTCGTCCTCACGGATAAACAAGAAATTTTCAACGACCACGCCGAACAGGAATATTTGGCCAAAGTAGCTTAATTCATCACGCGGCTTAAAAACGTTTTAAAAAACGACCGCACTTTTGGCTCGCTGAGCACCTAAAAAGTGCGGTCGTTTTTTCGATTATTTTTATGGAATCACAATGACAGTTTCAATCCAACAACAAATTGACGATCTGAGAAAAACCCTGCGCTATCACGAATATCAATATCATGTGTTAGACGATCCGCAGATTCCCGACAGCGAATACGATCGCTTATTTCATCAGCTCAAAGCCTTAGAACAACAACATCCCGAACTGATCACCGCCGATTCGCCGACTCAACGAGTGGGCGCGCGGCCATTATCGGAATTTGCGCAAATTAAACATGAACTTCCGATGCTCTCGTTGGATAACGCCTTTTCTGATGAGGAATTTTTGGCATTCGTGAAACGTATTCAAGATCGTTTAGGACTTGTGCCAGAACCATTGACATTTTGTTGCGAACCTAAATTGGACGGATTGGCAGTCAGTATTTTGTATGTGAATGGCGTGCTAACCCAAGCGGCAACCCGTGGCGATGGCACAACAGGTGAAGACATCACACAAAACATTCGAACCATTCGCAACATTCCGTTGCAGCTACTAACGGATAATCCGCCAGCACGCTTGGAAGTGCGTGGTGAAGTGTTTATGCCGCACGAGGGGTTCGAGCACCTAAATGAACGCGCCTTGGAACAAGGAGAAAAAACCTTTGCTAACCCGCGTAATGCGGCAGCAGGTTCCTTACGCCAATTGGATCCGAAAATCACTAGCCAACGTCCATTAATGCTTAATGCGTACAGCATCGGCATTGCCGAAGGCGTAGATTTGCCAACAACACACTATGAACGCCTACAATGGTTGAAATCCATCGGCGTGCCAGTAAATAGCGAGATCCGTTTATGCGATGGCATTGAAAACGTGCTGAATTTCTACCGCACTATGATGGAAAAACGCAGCTCCTTGGGCTATGACATTGACGGTACCGTGTTAAAAGTCAATGACATTGAATTGCAACAAAGGTTGGGCTTTATTTCCAAAGCACCGCGTTGGGCAATCGCTTACAAATTCCCAGCACAAGAAGAACTGACGGTATTAAATGACGTGGAATTCCAAGTCGGTCGCACCGGTGCCATCACGCCTGTAGCCAAGTTGCAACCGGTATTCGTTGCCGGCGTGACGGTAAGTAACGCAACCTTACATAATGGCGACGAGATCGAGCGTCTCAACATTGCTATCGGCGACACGGTGATTATTCGTCGCGCCGGCGATGTGATTCCACAAATTATTGGCGTCGTACACGATCGCCGCCCGGCCAACGCGCGCCAAATTGTCTTTCCAACGCACTGTCCTGTATGCGATTCCTTAATTGTTCGCATTGAAGGCGAAGCGGTGGCACGTTGTACCGGCGGGTTATTCTGTGCAGCACAACGCAAAGAAGCGCTAAAACATTTCGTCTCACGCAAAGCCATGGACATTGATGGTGTAGGGGGCAAACTGATTGAACAGCTTGTGGATCGCGAATTGGTTCACACCCCGGCAGATTTGTTCAAGTTGGATTTAACCACACTCACCCGCTTAGAACGTATGGGGCCGAAATCGGCTGAAAATGCATTAGCCAGCTTAGAAAAAGCTAAACACACGACCCTCGCCCGTTTTATCTTTGCGTTGGGTATTCGTGATGTGGGTGAAGCCACAGCATTAAATCTGGCAAACCATTTCAAAACCTTAGAAGCCTTACAAAATGCCGATTTAGAACAGTTAAAACAAGTGCCTGATGTGGGCGAGGTGGTCGCGAATCGCATTTTTGTGTTCTGGCGTGAAGAACACAATGTTGCGGTAGTGAATGATCTCATCGCTCAAGGCGTACATTGGGAAACCGTTGAAGTACAGGTCGTGAAAGAAAATCCGTTCAAAGACAAAACCGTGGTGCTCACCGGCACACTTTCCCAAATGGGACGCAACGACGCCAAAGCGCTGTTACAACAACTCGGTGCCAAAGTCAGCGGCAGTGTTTCAGCCAAAACCGACTATGTTATCGCCGGTGAAGCGGCAGGTTCCAAACTCAGCAAAGCAGCAGAATTAGGCGTGCAGGTGTTGAGTGAGGAGGAGTTCTTGGCGTGGGTTAATGGATAAAGTATAAAAAATAAGGACAGGCATAAAGCCTGTCCCTACAAAAACATCTAAAAAATCACTCACAATCAAATCAAGTTCAATTGTTCGCCCAGAAGGGGCTGTTGGCACAGCCAACGTTCAAAATTCGTTGGATTTTATGACCGCACTTTTCAGTCACTCTATTCCGCAATGCGTTCTTTATAATGCAATCGGCAGACCGATAAATAACTGTCGTTGCCACCAATTTGAATTTGATCTCCTTGTTTAACAACTCCGCCTTGTTCATTTAGTCGCAATACGAAATTGGCTTTACGTCCACAATAGCAAATGGTTTTAAGCTCTTCCAGTTGATCCGCCCATGCCAGTAAATAACGACTCCCTTCAAAAAGTTCGGCTTGGAAGTCGGTGCGCAAGCCATAACATAAAACAGGAATTTTCAGTTTATCCACCACATCGCTCAATTGATACACTTGTGCTTTGGTTAAAAACTGTGCTTCATCCACCAAAATACAATGCAACGGCTCTTTCGTTACGTGTTGTTGAATTTCTGAAAATAAATCCGTGTCACGTGCAAAGGTGTTCGCCTGTTCACTGATACCAATACGGGAAGTCACGCGTCCGGTGCCAAAACGATCATCAATGGCAGCCGTATAAACCAGCGTATTCATGTTGCGTTCGCGGTAGTTATAGGAAGATTGCAGCAATGTCGTGGATTTTCCTGCATTCATAGTGGAATAATAAAAATACAACTTAGCCATTATTTGAGCACCCATTTCCAAAAGTAATAGCAGATAAAACCGGTGAAGGGCGGTAACGAGGCAAGAATAAAGACACCGATAGTGGTTCGCCCGCCTGCCATTTGGCCAATCTCTGTTAAGAAATCGATAAGCTCATTTGTCGGTGTGGTAAACACAAAGAAACCGATAATCGCTAACATAACAAAACAGCCGATGCCGGCGGCTCGCATTGCTCTAAATTTAATGTTGTCCATAATGTTTCCTTAACTGAAGTGCGGTCAAAAAAACATTTAAATTTTTGACCGCACTTTGATTTGATATCAGATTAAACGGCAGTTAATTCGGTCATCGCCCAACGGGGACGCACTTCGATGGCAAGATCTTGCTGCTGTCCTTGTTTTAAACGTAGAAAACCGGCATAGGCAATCATGGCGCCGTTATCGGTGCAAAATTGTGGTTGCGGGTAAAACACTTCACCCCCAAATTGTTGCATCAGCTCCGCCAAGGTTTGGCGCAACTGTTTATTGGCGCTCACGCCACCGGCAATCACTAAACGCTTCAGGCCCGTTTGTTTTAATGCACGCTTGCATTTGATTGCCAACGTATCCACCACCGCCTCTTGGAACGCATAAGCAATATCCGCTTTGCTTTGCTCGGTTAATTCCCCTTCTTCTTGCATGACTTGATGAAGCGTATTGGCGGCAAAGGTTTTTAAACCGGAAAAACTAAAATCCAAACCGGGGCGATCGGTCATTGGACGAGGGAACGCAAAACGATTCGGCGTACCATTTAATGCTAAACGGGCTAATGCCGCTCCGCCGGGATAATCCAAACCGAGTAATTTTGCCGTTTTGTCAAACGCCTCCCCTGCAGCATCATCGATAGATTCGCCTAATAATTCGTAGCGCCCAACACCATCCACACGCACTAATTGGGTATGTCCGCCGGACACTAACAACGCCACAAAAGGAAAGTGCGGTGGATTTTCTTCCAGCATCGGCGCCAGTAAATGCCCTTCCATGTGATGTACGCCAATAGCGGGGACATTCCACGCATAGGCTAAAGAACGCGCCACGGTAGAACCTACCAACAACGCACCAACCAAGCCGGGGCCACTGGTATAAGCGACGCCGTCAATATCTTTGGCGGTGAGATGGGCTTCTTGAAGTGCGGCTTGTAATAAGGGGGCGAGTTTTCGGATATGATCGCGCGAGGCCAGTTCCGGCACAACGCCGCCGTAATCCGCGTGTAACGCAATTTGCGTATGAAGTTGATTAGCAATCAAGCCTTTTTCTTCGTCATAAATAGCAACGCCCGTTTCATCACAAGACGTTTCAATGCCTAAAATTCGCATTTGTGTTCTCTTTATATGGGATCTAATTGAGATAAATTTTACCTTTTTTACAAGGGTTTAACCAGTTTATCAGCACGGATTTTAGGAAAAGGCGAATCTTCCCTTTACTTTTCCTGCCAAGTTGGATTAAAATTGCGACCTTTATTGAATCTGCCACGACTTGTGGCAACAAATAAAATTTAGATTGCAATTAAATTAATTAAACTCATTGAGGTGATTGGCTTATGCCTGTAATTAAAGTTCGTGAAAATGAATCCTTTGACGTAGCATTACGTCGTTTCAAACGCTCTTGCGAAAAAGCTGGTATCTTAGCAGAAGTTCGTGCTCGTGAATTCTACGAAAAACCAACAACGATTCGTAAACGTGAAAATGCAACTCGCGCAAAACGTCACGCAAAACGCGTTGCTCGTGAAAACGCACGCAATACACGTTTATACTAATTAGCAGTATTTTTAACTCGAGTTATAAAAACCGTGAATCTTCCAAGGCTCACGGTTTTATTTTCTCTCAATCTCATCAGTTAGGCTCATATTTCATTCACAATAAGAGGCAGAATACTCGATGAAAGGTTCCATTCCCCGCACATTTATAGACGATATTTTAACCAAAATTAACATCGTCGATTTAATTAATTCCCGTGTGAAACTGAAAAAAGCCGGCCGTGATTATCAAGCCTGCTGCCCGTTCCATCATGAAAAAACGCCCTCCTTTACCGTCAGCGATAAAAAGCAGTTTTATCATTGTTTCGGTTGTGGTGCGCATGGCAATGCCATTTCCTTTTTGATGGAATATGACAAGCTGGAATTTGTAGAGGCGGTGGAAGAACTGGCAGGATTTCTTGGCTTGGAAATTCCCTACGAAAAACGACCGCACTTTAACGATAACAGCAAGCAAGTCGGCTATCAAACCAAGCGCAATCTGTACGAACTTATGCAGGAAATTGCTAAGTTTTATCAGCAACAATTGCCGTTAAATATTCCTGCTCAAAGTTATCTGCAACAGCGTGGTTTATCAGCAGAAATCATTGAACGTTTTCAAATTGGTTATGTTCCAAACGCCATGGATACCGTGTATCGTCAATTCGGTAAAACCCGTGAAGAGCAACAAAAACTGTTCGATTTAGGCATGCTGTCGCGTAATGATCGTGGCAATGTGTATGACAAATTCCGTAATCGGATTATGTTCCCGATTCGTGATCGTCGTGGGCGCACCGTAGCTTTCGGTGGACGCGTGTTAACAGATGAAAAACCCAAATACTTAAACTCACCAGAAACCGTCACCTATCACAAAGGCAGTGAACTCTACGGTTTATTTGAAGCGCTACAAGCGGCTGATTCACCACAAAGATTACTGGTTGTTGAAGGTTATATGGATGTGGTGGCATTAGCCCAATTCGGTGTCAATTATGCCGTGGCATCTCTCGGCACTTCCACCACCTCGGAACAAATTCAATTACTTTTTCGTTCCACTGAACAAGTCATTTGCTGTTATGACGGCGATCGCGCCGGACGTGATGCAGCATGGCGTGCACTAGAAAATGCGCTGCCTTATATGGAAGATGGTCGCCAACTGAAATTTATCTTTTTACCTGAGGGCGAAGACCCTGATACCTTCATTCGTCAATATGGTAAGCAAGGATTCGAGGAATACATTGAGAATGCGCAATCTTTAAGTGAATTTTTATTTGCTCACTTAACCCCAAAAGTGGATTTTTCCTCAAAAGAAGGCAAAGCGAAACTTGCCGCACTGGCAATTCCGCTAATTAAACAAATTCCGGGCGATGTATTACGTTTGGATTTACGCAATTCGCTTGCCAAAAAGCTGGGTATTTTAGATCCCGCTCAACTTGAAAGTTTGATGCCTCATCAGGCAAAACAGGAAAATGAACCTGTAGCACAAGGGATTCAATTTAAGCCTACACCAATGCGTATTTTAATCGCCTTATTATTACAAAACCCAGATCTGGTGAAATTCGTACCGGATTTGGAGCCGCTCAAAAACTTGGACGAGCCGGGCTATGATTTACTCGTAGAATTGACCGCACTTTGCCGAGAAAAAGTGGGCATCAGTGCGGGGCAGTTACTGGAGCACTGGCGTGATACAAAACAACAAAAAACACTTGAAAAACTGCTGGCGTGGAACCACTTGATTGAAGACGATAAGATCGAGGACACGTTCCGCGAAACATTACGTTATTTTTACCTGCAACTGGTTGATAAACGCATCCATTGGCTCATCGCTAAAGATCGTGCAGAAGGATTGGATCTCAACGAGAAAAAAGAACTTTCACATTTGTTAGTAAAAAAACAAGAAAAGAAATAGTTAAACCTGAGTAAGAATGTTAGAATTCCTAGCATTTTATCTTCTCCAAATAAGTAAGCAAGGCGGATATCAAATATGGATCAAAATCCACAATCTCAATTGGAACTACTCATCGCTCAAGGGAAAGAACAAGGTTACTTAACCTATGCTGAGGTGAATGACAGCCTCCCTGAAGAATTAGTCGATGCAGATCAGATTGAAGATATTATTCAAATGATTAACGACATGGGGATTCAAGTGTTGGAAACCGCACCTGATGCGGATGATCTGATGCTCAATGAAAATATCACCGATGAAGATGTCGTTGAAGAAGCCACTCAAGTGTTATCCAGTGTAGAAGCGGAACTCGGTCGCACCACTGACCCTGTACGTATGTATATGCGTGAAATGGGTAGCGTAGAATTGCTCACTCGTGAAGGTGAAATTGATATTGCTAAACGAATTGAAGAAGGCATCAACGAAGTGCAAAGCGCTATTGCTGCTTACCCTGAAGCCATTACCTATCTCATTGAACAATATGATTTAGTGGAAAGTGGTGGCGTTCGTTTAGCCGACTTAATTACCGGTTTCGTAGATCCAAACGTATTAAGCGAATCAGAAACAGCCGAATTAGATGAATTCCATTCGGAAGAAGGCGAAGAAAACGTGACTGCTGCTGAAATTGATGATGAAAGTGAAGACGAAGAAGATAGCGAAGAAAGCAGCAGTGATGACAGCGATAGCGATAACAGCATTGATCCTGAAGTTGCACGTGAAAAATTCACTGCACTAAGACAACAACATCAAAAAACACTAGAAATCATTGCAAAACACGGTCGAACCGGTAAAAAAGCCAAAGATGAAATTCAAGCATTATCAGATATTTTCACTCAGTTCCGCTTAGTACCGAAACAATTTGATACATTGGTTCTATCCATGCGCGATGTGATGAAACGTGTTCGTAACCAAGAACGTTTTATTCAACGCCTTGTTGTGGATAACGCCAAGATGCCAAAAGCCAGCTTCCAAAAAAGCTTTATTGGTCATGAAACTAGCGATGTATGGTTGGTAAAAGCGCTTGCAGCCGGTAAGTCTTGGTCTGAAAAACTCGTACAGTATGAAGATGAATTGCGCCAAGCAATTGCTCATTTAGTTCAAATTGAACAAGACACTAATTTAACTATTCCGCAAATTCGAGAAATTGGTGAACGTATCTCACAAGGTGAACTCAAAGCCCGTCGTGCAAAAAAAGAAATGGTGGAAGCAAACCTGCGTTTGGTGATTTCTATTGCCAAAAAATACACCAACCGTGGATTACAATTCCTTGATTTAATTCAAGAAGGCAATATCGGCTTAATGAAAGCCGTGGATAAATTTGAATACCGTCGCGGCTACAAATTCTCTACTTACGCTACATGGTGGATTCGTCAGGCAATTACGCGTTCTATCGCCGACCAAGCTCGCACTATTCGTATTCCGGTGCATATGATTGAGACCATCAACAAACTCAATCGTATTTCTCGTCAAATGTTGCAAGAGATGGGGCGTGAAGCCACACCGGAAGAATTAGCAGAACGTATGGGCATGCCGGAAGACAAAATCCGTAAGGTGCTGAAAATTGCTAAAGAGCCGATTTCCATGGAAACCCCAATCGGTGATGATGATGATTCCCATTTAGGTGATTTCATCGAAGACTCTACCTTAGAGCTTCCTCTGGATTCTGCCACCGCACAAAGTTTAAAAGCGGCGACACACGAAGTGTTGGAAGGTTTAACGCCACGTGAAGCGAAAGTGCTTCGTATGCGTTTTGGTATCGACATGAACACCGATCACACATTAGAAGAAGTCGGCAAACAATTTGACGTGACCCGTGAGCGTATTCGTCAAATCGAAGCCAAAGCGCTACGCAAATTACGCCACCCAAGCCGTTCCGAAACTTTACGCAGTTTCTTGGACGAGTAATTTTTAATAAAAGAAAAAAGGATAAGTCAAAAGGCTTATCCTTTTTTTGTTTAAATAAAACACACACAAGATGGCGCGGCTAGACTTTACCCCGATATTTCCCTATAATCCCACCGCAACTCTTACCGCCCCCATAGCTCAGTCGGTTAGAGCAGTCGACTCATAATCGATTGGTCACAGGTTCAAGTCCTGTTGGGGGCACCATTCTAAACTTCCTCTAAAATTGATAACTCAAGCTGAACACGATGGTTCGTCCTCTAGCATAGTTATTTAAAATAGATTGTGTTTTTCCGCCATGGCCATCCGAATGACATAATTCTCCCGGTGAGCAAGGCTGTGATGGCGCGCTACTTACGCTACTGTAATAACGTTGTGTTGCCGCATCATTACCGGCATCCAGCGGATCAATATACTTCTTATCAAACAGATTCTGAATTTCTGTTTTTAAAACCAGATTTTCAATCGGCTCATAACTGACATATAAATCAAAAATCAACGGCTGTTTTTCAATGGTTTCCGTTTCTTTAATTGCATGATGGCCACGTCTTAAGGCATTCTTCTCAAATGTGGTACCATCAATATACTGTTCCTCAATGGAAGCACGTTTACTTTCACCGTAATAGCGAACTGTACCGCCTACCGTTAATTTACGATCAAACCAACGGCTACCAAGCTCAACGCGCCCATAATCTCTTGGTAACGCAGAAATTCGACTCAAGCCATAGCCCTGTTTCAAAATATCTTCTTTTGATGCGTTATTTGGACGAGGACTGGCATCACTATAATTGGTCGGCTGATTGGTTCTTTGATAAGCGTACGAGAGATTCGTAAAGAATCTGCCCATATCATAATTTAACTCTAATTCCACACCGCTCTTTTTCACTGTTTTAGCATAATTACGGTGTGCAATGGTAAATTGAAAACCGTTGCTTTCTGCCCAAGTAGGCGCACCGCCTTGCCACCATTCGCCCCAAACATTATGAATATAATTTTTAATGTAACTACGATACCCGACGACTTTTATTCCTAGCACATCATCATTTTTCCAAACACCTTCCTTAAAGGTATTAAAACCCAATTGATAAGTCGAAGCACGCTCCGGTTTTAAATGAGTATTAACACCAGCATCAGAGACTTGCGAAAAATACATTTCCTGAATATTTGGCATACGGTTCGTTCTGGCATAGCCCGCGAAAGGCATAAAGTAGTCATGAAGACGTGCACTGAAAATCGCAGAATGGTTTATGGCTGTTTTGTGGCCGGCTCTTCTTTCTAAAGGTTCATAAATTTGACAACCGCCGTTAGGATCACAATATTTTTTATAAATTTGAGAATCCTTGCCAAAAGCTTTTTCAAAATCTTCCAGAGAATTATAGTAACCCGCATATTCCCCGTTAAATTTATACTTAATCAAATTCACACTGTAATCCAGCTGATAGATATCACGAGTTAGTGACGTATCTAAATAAAAGGTCTGAAACTTTTGCTCACCGGAAGGCTGTAAGATACTCGATTTTTGTGGCAATAGCCCTTTCGAACCTTTATAACGCCCTAGAAAATCGTATAAACCGCCCTGCTGCGAAGAACCGTCATAAAATAAGCTAAGCTCTTCAGGGAATCGATTTTTGCTATATTCATTTTTGAAGAAGTTAAAACCTAAGGTAGTTTTTAAATCAACGTCTTTTGGCAAGGTAAATGTGTAACTGTTACTAATGTCAAAAATATCAGCTGTATTTTTCGTTTCTAAATATTTCAATACTTCCCAGCCGGTAAACCGTGAACCTTGCGGATATTTGGATTTGCCCACGTTATGCGCTAACAACAGCTTCATATCAACATAGCCATTATCATTGAAGTTATAGTTAAGTTGATAATTACGGTTTTCAATTTTTCGCGTACCAATAGCATTATCCAAAGCACGTAATTGTAGATTTAACGTATGGCGATCGTCAGCATATTCAAACTTGACTAAATGACTATGAGCGCTTTGACGAATACTGCTTGGATCTAATGGCGCCAAACGATATTGGTCGTTATTGCGCTCAAAAGCGGCGTTAGTTTCATCAATTTGTTTTTGTAATTCAGGAGAGTGTTCCGGATCCTGTAAAATTCGTCTTCGCTCCGCATTACGATAATAACTGCAAGGATAGGCCTCAGGTTGAGATGGGGTCGGTGCGTTACAAGCCCACATATTTTTATTCATATCCGGCATCCAACGGCCTTTAACTTGATCAAACACGAACCCTGCTTCGGTAAATTCTTTCTTTTTTTGTTGTTGTAAAAAATCATCACCGACATCCGCAATTTTCTGACCACCTCCGCCGATTTTATAATCTTGCGACACTTCTCGGCGACTATAACCATACAACATGCCCATATAACCACCATTATCCAGCCATTTTCGAGTCGCTGCCATTGCCATATAGTTGGATTTTGTTGCATTGGTGCCGGTCATCCCTTTGATAATAAAACCAATATTCTTATCCCCTACAATCACATCATTGACGCCCAATGTTCTGAAATTTGCCGAGCCATAAAGAGAATTCACACCGTTTGTGCCACTAAAGTTTCCCTTCGTTAAATCAATGCCAGCAATAAAATTCGGATCTAAGGATGCGCCAAATTGAGAATTACCACCAGCTTGCCCGGAATCCATTGAAGTAGAATAAAATGTTTGTGTAACACCATCCACCATAGTATTTGCCCGTCCAAAACCGGTTTCTCCACGAATATTCAACGACAACACACCGGAGCCTTTATCTTGTTGGGTAAATGCGCCCGGCATACTACGAACAACGTTATCAATGTTTTGTGTTTCTTTAAAAACATGTTCTCGCGTGCTTTTTGCTTTCGCTTCAGTAAACGGTTTTTTCTCATTAGCAATGATTCTTTCAACCACATCAATTTGTTCTAATTGCTCTTCAGCATAGGCAACATTGAGCACATTAAATATACAAAGTGTTACCACATTAAATTTGATGACGTTACGCATTTTTCTCCTCAGGATGATAATAAAAGTTTTTATGTAACAAAAAACAACATTCTAAAAAACAAGTGATTAAGACTATAAATACTTATAAATCCATATATTAACTGATTTATCACAGCCACCTTATTTTAAGGCGAAAAATAAGATTCAAGCAAATAAAAAATAAAAGGAGAGGAAAGAGAAACAAAAAAGTGCGGTGAAAATCCACCGCACTTTTTACTGGAAATGAAAAGAAAACGAGTTAAATGCTAGCAAATAACAAGGTTGACGTTCTTATTTTTTAATAACTCATCAATGCTTGGCGGGACATCCGAGTCAGTGAAAACATACTCTACATCTGTAATGGATCCCAGTTTGACCATCGCACGTCGACTAAACTTAGAATGGTCTGTTACTAACAAAGTATTACGGGAGTTTTCAATGATCGCCCGTTTTACTTGTACTTCATGATAATCGTAATCCAACAATGTGCCATCTAAATCAATAGCACTGATACCTAATATCCCAAAATCCAAACGGAACTGAGATAAAAATTCCACCGTTGACTCACCGATAATACCACCATCTTGACGCAAAGACCCACTGGCAATGGTGATATCAAAAGAGTCATTTTGCATGAGAATATGTGCTGCGTTGAGGTTATTGGTCACAATGCGTAGTTTTTGATGGTTTAATAAGGCAAAGGCAACCGCTTCAGAAGTCGTACCGATATCAATAAACAGTGACGCACCGTTAGGAATAAGTTGCACCACTTGATTCGCAATGCGATTTTTTTCTTGAGAGAAAAAGTGTTTGCGATCGTGATAATCGCTATTTTCTGCTGTAGAAGGCGAGGCCGCACCACCATGATGACGGCGAATCACGTTCGCTTCTGCCAGTTCATTTAAATCACGTCGAATTGTTTGGGGGCTCACATCAAATAACGCCACCAACTCATCTGTACTTAAATATCCTTTTTGTTTAACCAATTCGACAATTTTTTGATGACGAAGAGATTGTCTCATGTGTCTTCCTTAGTTGTTAAAATAACACTTCGGGCTGTTAATTTATCTTATTTTTACTCGAAGATCACGACTTTACGCGAATATTTCGATCCCAAAATGCCAATAACATTCCTACCAATAAACCGGAAATATGCGCTGTATTGCCGATATTGATATCCACTAATGGGCCGGCAAAACCAAGCAAAATCCCCACCACTAACATATAAAAAAAGCCATCCGGCAAGTCAAAATCGGTTTGCTTATTCAATTTATCCAATACAAACACATAGCCCAACACGGCATATACCACACCTGATAAACCAAAAAATGCCGGCCCGCTTGCGACATTTTGCGCCACGCCGGTGATTACACCGGCAAGTAAATAAATCTGAAGTAATTTAATGCTCCCTAACTGCCGCTCAATCGCCCCGCCAAAGATCCACCACCATGTAAGATTAAACAGAATATGCATATTGGATAAATGTACCAATGTATGGCTGAGATAACGCCAAACCTCTCCCTCTTGCTCCGCTTCAGCTGGAAAATGGGTAAGCAATAAGAGAGGTTCGGCAAAACCTAAAAACATAAAAAGGTAAATCAAGGCACAAAGTGCGGTTAGAAATACGGTTATTTTTTGCTGTTGGAAATAAGATAAAAAAGAAAAGCGACTATTTGCCTGAGAATTAGCGGAAGGCTCTTCATGATGAACATTGATCGGACTGACACCGTTTTGCCACGCTTGTACATTTTTTCGTTCCAGCCATTCGGTTAGAAAAATCTCCGTTTCCTGTTCAATCGCCAAAAAGTGTGGTGTGTTTTCCGATAGAAAAACATGATATACCACCTTGCCCTGTGCATTTTGGTTTTCTTCAACAAGCACGTCTACTTGATATTTTGTACGAATATGCGCCTGAAAATCACGCACTAAGCCAGGGATTTCACTACCAAACAAATGCTGCATTTGCTATATTCCTTTTCCAAAATTTAATCGACGGAGAAAAAATGAGAAATTCAAATTTGCCTCAGGGATTTAGCCCGTTCAGTTGGGCAATTGCTCTCTTTTGTTTGCCAATTTTACTTTGGCCTTTGGCACAATTAGTTTCACCGCATTTATTGAACAATCCGCACCTCAGCGACATTCAAGTCCGTCTCATGTCCATTTTTCTCTGGTGTTATCCATTGGCATTAGTCATCCTAGCGCGGATTTTTTACCGACTACATCAACGTAAACCGGCTTTTGCACGTCGAAGTTTAGCCTTAAGTGCGGTCCTATTTTACGGCGTTTTAGGTTATATCATCGCCGTTGGATTTAATTAATATGCCGTTTCCAGCGGTAAGTTAGCGTCCACCCAAGCGGCGAATCCGCCTTGCACACTGTAAACCTTTTCATAGCCACGTTGCAGTAAAAACGTGGCAACACTGCGACTGCTCACGCCATGATAGCAACTCACCAGAATCGGCTGATCGTAGTCATATTCCGCTTCAAAATCCGGCCAAGTATGCTCTGTTAAATTCACAGCACCTTGAGCATGAGAATAATTGAAACGTACCTGATCACGCACATCCGCCAACACGACATTTTCATCCTTTTGTAACATTTCCCACGCTTGTTGTGGCGTGATTTCAATAAAATCTGTCATAACATCATCTTATTCATTAATACGTATTAAAGCTTATGTCGTAAGGTATTTATCCATATACATTAACAACGATGTTTAAGTACCACCTTTCAAGATAAAGTAAAAATAGTAACGATTGCCTTACGAATAAACGATTTTCTTCCAAATATTAGTATAAAAGGTAGGCAAAACTAACCTTTTTCAGCTAAAAACTCAATGTTTTATTAACAAATAAAATAGCGTTCAACATCATCGCCTCTCACAAAAAAGCCCTTTATTTCTATCGAACTTTTCTTCATTTCGCGATCAAGATCTCAAAAGTGCGGTCATTTTCTCGTGTGTTTTTTCCTTTTCAGCAAAATACTTTCGTTGATTAATTCAACATGTGTTCAACTTTAGTCTAAAAAGGAATCACTATGAAAATAATGAAACATCTTTTGGCTTCTCTGTTCGTGTTAGGTACCGTGTTTACCAGCACTGCCATGGCAGTAGAAAAGGCGGCAGAATCTGTAGCGCAAACAGAGCAACCCACCGCAACGGCCTCTGTTAACCAGAAAGTCAACATCAATACAGCCACTGCTGCCGAAATTCAAAAAGCACTTGTGGGCATTGGCGCGAAAAAAGCGGAAGCCGTCGTGCAATACCGTGAAAAACACGGGGCGTTTAGTGCTGTCGAGCAATTATTGGAAGTGCAAGGCATCGGCAAAGCCACGCTTGAAAAAAATCGCGATCGCATCGCACTTTAATCTCACTCCTCCACATTGTTTTTATATAAGACGAGGCAATGCCCTCGTCTTTTTTATTGGGTGCGTTATAATACGAGGCATTTTTCAACCGCACTTAACAGCACAAGTAAGAGAGCAAAAATGAAACAAAAAATTGTTTTAGCCACAGGCAATCAGGGTAAAGTCAGAGAAATGGCAGATGTGTTAGCCGATTTTGGTTTTGAGGTTATCGCCCAAACCGACTTAGGCATCGACAGCCCGGAAGAAACCGGCTTGACCTTCGTAGAAAACGCTATTTTAAAAGCCCGTTATGCGGCGGAAAAATCCGGTTTACCAGCGATTGCTGATGATTCGGGATTAGTGGTTGACGCGTTAAACGGCGCGCCGGGTTTATATTCCGCACGTTATGCCGGCGTAGATGGTGAACAGGCTGATGCGAAAAATCGTGAAAAATTATTAGCGGAATTGGCAAATGTGCCCACCGAACAACGTAGTGCGCAATTTGTTAGCACCATCGTCTTATTACAACACCCAACCGATCCGTCTCCGATTATTGCACAAGGCGCATGTCACGGTGTCATTACTTTTGAAGAAAAAGGCGATAACGGCTTTGGTTATGACTCGCTCTTTTTCAGCCCGGAAACAGGTTGCACCTTTGCAGAACTGGAAACTGCCGAGAAAAAGAAAATCTCCCACCGTGCCCGCGCATTAAGCGTACTTAAAGCAAAATTAGGCGCATAAAGTGCGGTCGTTTTTTCTTCTAAATTTACAGGCAGCCACATGATTATCACCACCACGCCTCACATTGAAGGCAAGCAAATTGTAGAATATAAACAACTGGTATTCGGCGAAGTCGTTGCCGGTTCGAATTTTATCCGCGACTTTTTTGCCGGCATTACCGACATTATCGGTGGGCGTTCCGGCATGTATGAATCGCGCATTACCAAATCGCGCAAAGAAGCGTTAGATGAAATGCAAAAAAACGCTCAAGCATTAGGCGCCAATGCCGTTGTAGGCGTAGAAGTCAATTACACCACCATCACCTCCGATGCCAAAAGCATGTTTATGATTGTGGCAAGCGGCACCTCAGTAGTCGTTCGCTAATGATAACACCGCCGTTAAATCCGTTGCTGTTGCCACCGCTGAGTTTATACATTCACATTCCGTGGTGTGTGCAGAAATGCCCGTACTGCGATTTCAATTCGCATGCACAAAAAGGTGCCATTCCTGAACAGGAATATGTGCGCCATCTACTTGCTGATTTAACGGCGGATTTATCACATTATCAGGAAAGCGTTCAACAGCGTCCGCTGCATTCGATTTTTATTGGTGGCGGTACACCAAGCCTATTTAGCGCAGAAAATATCGCGTTTTTATTACAGCAAATTGAACAGCGCATTCCCTTTGCTCCCAATATTGAAATTACCCTCGAAGCCAATCCCGGTACGGCTGAAGCCGAACGTTTTTTAGGTTATGTACAAGCCGGCGTCAATCGAATTTCCATGGGCATTCAAAGTTTTTCTGATGAAAAATTGCAAAAACTCGGGCGCATTCATAATGCTGCCGAGGCGAAAAGTGCGGTAGGTTTTGCCCGCGTTTCTTCTCTGCGCAGTTTTAACTTAGATCTCATGCACGGCTTGCCGAATCAAACCTTACACGAAGCCTTAGCGGATTTACGTCAAGCCATTGAACTGGCGCCGCCTCATTTATCTTGGTATCAACTCACGATCGAGCCGAATACGATGTTTGCCTACCGTCCACCAAAACTGCCTGATGACGATGAATTGTGGGATATTTTTGAGCAAGGTCATCAGTTATTAACTGCCGCGGGCTATCAACAATACGAAACTTCTGCTTATGCCAAACCGGACTTTCAATGCCAACATAATTTAAATTATTGGCGCTTTGGCGATTATCTGGCCATTGGTTGCGGTGCCCACGGCAAAGTCAGTTTTCCAAACGGCAAGATTTTACGTTACAGCAAAACCAAACACCCGAAAGGCTACATGCGCGGCGAATACTTATATGAAGAACGGGAAGTCCGCACCGAAGATCGCCCTTTTGAATTCTTTATGAACCGTTTCCGCTTGTTGGAAGCCGTGCCAAAAAGCGAATTTGAACAATTCACCGGCTTATCGTTAAGTACAGTAGAGGACAAGATGACTTGGGCGCAGGATCAAAAATTCATCACAGAAACCGACCGCACTTGGCGGGTCACCGAGCACGGTAAACTGTTTTTAAACGAATTATTAGAAGGCTTTTTGCCCGAATAATCTCTCTCTACTTGTTTATGCGAGTAAAACTAATTAAAGTAAACGCAATCGTTTACGTATTTGTTTCAGCATCATGTTCTGATGTTAAGGAGAAAAAATGAATCAACTTGAAATGAAAAAAATCGCCGCGCAAGCGGCTTTGCAATTCGTGAAGCCGGAGATGATCGTAGGCGTGGGAAGTGGTTCCACTGTGAATTGTTTTATTGAAGCGCTTGGCTCAATGAAAGATGAAATCAAAGGTGCTGTAGCAGCCTCCAAAAATTCGGAAGAATTACTGAAAAAACATGGTATTGAAGTATTTAGTGCAAATGATGTGGCAGGCTTAGATATTTATGTGGATGGTGCCGATGAAATTAACCCGCAAAAAATGATGATCAAAGGCGGCGGTGCGGCGTTGACACGTGAAAAAATTGTGGCTGCATTGGCAAAAAATTTCATCTGCATCGTGGATAGTAGTAAACAGGTTGATGTGTTAGGCTCTACATTCCCATTGCCGATTGAAGTCATCCCAATGGCACGTTCACAAGTGGCGCGTAAATTGGTGGCACTCGGTGGTGCGCCGGAATATCGTGAAGGCGTTGTGACCGATAACGGCAATATCATTTTAGATGTGCATAATTTTGAAATTCTGAACCCAGTAGAAATGGAAAAAGAATTAAATAACATTGCAGGTGTCGTGACTAACGGCGTGTTCGCTTTACGCCCGGCAGATACTGTCATTGTCGGCACACCGGACGGTGCAAAAATCATTTAAACATCATTGGAGAGAAATATGACATCAAAAGTTTCATTAGATAAAAATAAAATCAAATTTGTGTTGTTGGAAGGCGTTCACCAAAGCGCCTTAGATACGTTACACGCCGCGGGTTACACCAACATTGATTACTACAAAAAAGCATTGGACGGTGATGAATTAAAAGAAGCGATCAAAGATGCCCACTTTATCGGCCTACGCTCCCGTACGCATTTAACCGAAGAAATGATTGCGGCCGCACCGAAATTGATCGCCATCGGTTGTTTCTGTATCGGCACCAACCAAGTGGATTTAAATGCAGCAAAAGCCCGTGGTATTCCTGTCTTTAATGCACCCTTCTCCAACACCCGTTCTGTAGCAGAATTAGTGTTAGGTGAAATCCTGTTATTAATGCGTAACATTCCCCAAGCCAATGCAGAAGTGCACCGTGGTTTATGGAATAAGTCAGCTGTGGGTTCACACGAAGTGCGTGGTAAAAAATTAGGGATTGTGGGCTACGGCCATATTGGTTCACAGCTTAGTATTATTGCTGAATCCTTGGGCATGGATGTGCATTTCTACGACATTGAAAACAAACTTCCTCTTGGCAACGCCAAACAAGTGCGTAGTTTGGAAGAATTGCTCGGTTCTTGCGATGTCATTTCCCTGCATGTTCCTGATTTACCATCTACTCGTAACTTAATCAGCGCAGAACGTATTGCCCAATTAAAACAAGATGCCATTTTGATTAACGCAGCACGCGGCACCGTCGTGGACATTGATGCATTAGCCAAGGCGCTAGAAGAAGGCAAATTGCGTGGTGCGGCAATCGACGTATTCCCGAAAGAACCGGCCTCCATTAACGAAGAATTTGTTTCACCATTGCGCAAATTCGATAATGTGATCTTAACGCCGCACATCGGTGGTTCTACGGCTGAAGCACAAGAAAATATCGGATTCGAAGTCGCCGGTAAATTTGTGAAATATTCCGACAACGGCTCAACCTTGTCTTCCGTTAACTTCCCGGAAGTCTCTCTACCGGAACACGAAGGCTCCAAACGCTTGTTGCACATTCATGAAAACCGCCCGGGTATCTTGACAAAAATCAACCAAATTTTCGTTGAGGCTAATGTCAATATCGCAGCGCAATACTTACAGACAGATCCGAAAATCGGCTATGTTGTGATCGATGTAGAAACCGAAGATTCTGCATCATTGCTCGATAAATTACGCCATATTGACGGCACAATTCGCACGCGCGTGTTGTTCTAATACTAAAAAAGTGCGGTGGATTAAAAATATATTTAAAATCCACCGCACTTTTTTTGTTATCTTTAACTACGGATTAACCCATTCCACCACGTCTTTCGTTAATCGCCCAATTTCCTGCCAATTTTTAGCATTAATCAGATTCTTCTCAACAAACCAAGAGCCACCACATGCTAATACATTTGGAATCGCCAGATATTCCTTAATATTCTGCATTCCAATGCCACCTGTAGGCATGATACCTAACTGGGAATAAGGGCCCAACAAGGCTTTGATCATTTTTACTCCTCCTGAGGCTTCAGCCGGAAAGAATTTCACGGTTTCTATCCCCATGTCTAATGCGGCTTCAATTGCCATCGGATTATTCACTCCTGGCGTGATCGGCAAGGCTAAATCTTGGCATAATTGCACAATTTTCGGATTAACCCCTGGTGTAACCACAAAATCAGCCCCACTGTTTTTTGCAGCGACGACCTGCTCGGCGTTTAACACTGTTCCAGCAGCAATCAAAAAGTCCGGTCGTTGTTGACGTAATAAACGAATCGCTTCTGAAGCAGCAGATGAACGAAATGTAATTTCTGCTACCGGCAAACCATGGTTTGCTAACGTATCTGCCAGTGGCAAAATATCTTCGGCTCGTTCCAAAGCAATCACCGGCACGACTTTAAGTTCGCGAAGTTGCTCGGTAATTTGGGCTAACGTCAAAGACATACTCTCTCCTTTTTTATCTTTTATCATCCGGCTACTGTTTAATTGCGATGCCCTCAAACTCCCGAATTTTATTCAACGCCTCCGCCAAATCCGGCGTGAAATTAATTTTTTTAATTTCCGGCAAGCTACTTGATTTCACGATGGTACGCAGCGGTTGGAATTGCATATTGCACATATAAAGTTGTTGATGTGGAAGCATATGCTGCACAAAACGTGTAAGCGCATGAATTCCCCCGGTATCCAATACCGTCACCGCATCGCATTGTAAAACAATATGTTTAATTTCGTGGTCAGTGTGTACAGTCTTATCATGCAAATCAGCAAACAAATTATCTGCTGCAGCGAAAAAGAGCGGTCCGCTAATACGATAAATTAACACATCATCCAAGTCATCCGGCACAGCAATGCTGATGGATTTAGTCATTTCAGCGATGGTGCGAATAAACAACAAGCTTGCCAACAACACGCCCACCGAAATTGCAATCACCATATCGAATAACACGGTCAACACCAAGCAAACCAATAACACGGTGATTTCATTACGTCCGGAGCGACGAATTAACTGAATAATTTGTGGCAAGTCCGCCATATGCCAAGCTACCACCAATAATAATGCCGCCATAGACGATAACGGCAAATAAGAAAGTGCCGGCGCAAAAAATAACAAGGCAAACAAGACTAATAGAGCATGAACCACGCCAGCAAGTGGTGACACCGCCCCCGATTTAACGTTAACTGCCGAACGGGCAATTGCGGCTGTGGCCGTTATCCCCCCGAAGAACGGGGACGCGATGTTACCTAAACCTTGCGCTAATAATTCGTTATTGGAATGGTGTTTGGTGTCCGTCATGTTATCTAACACAACAGCACATAATAGAGATTCAATAGCACCCAATACTGCCATTGAAAACGCAGCTGGAAGCAATCGTTGGATGGTATCGAAATTCCAATCAATTAAGTTGCCATTCACATCAGGAATGTTCCACGGCAGTGCAAATTCAGGCAAAACATTTGGAATACCAAAACCGGTGCTACCATCAGAAAGCGTGTATTGGAATTGTGTCCCGATAGTCGTCACAGAAAATCCGAAATGAGCTAAACCTAAAGATAATAATGTCGCAATAATCACCGCCGGCAAATGCCCTGGGATCGGTAAACGAAGTTTATGCCATTGGGTTAATACGATGAGTGTGATAATACCTACCGCAGTATCCGGCCAGCTGATACTTGGAAGTGCGGTCAAAATAACTTGTACTTTTTCAAGGTAATGAGAAGGCATTTTTTCAATGCTTAAACCGAGAAAATCCTTAATTTGTAAAGTGGCAATAACAATACCAATCCCCGATGTAAACCCGAGCGTCACCGGCAACGGGATATATTCAATTAATCGCCCTAAACGACACAGCGCCATTAACACTAAAATAATGCCCGACAATAACGTGGCCATCAACAAACCACTTAGCCCGAATTGTTGCGTCACAGGATATAAAATCACCACAAACGCCGCTGTGGGCCCAGAGATATTAAAACGGGATCCGCCGGTTAATGCGATAATAATCCCAGCAATAATCGCTGTGTATAAACCGTGTTGCGGCGGCACGCCACTGGCAATCGCTAATGCCATAGAAAGCGGAATGGCAATAATACCAACCGTCAAACCGGCAATAATGTCTTTAACCAAATGACGCGAGGTATAGCCTGCACGAAAGCTGTCTTTCAACGCACTGAAAGGTTTCACCGCAAGAAACACATTTTTAGAAAGAAACCATTTTTTTAACATAATCAATAATCGTAGATGAGAAATTGAATGGAATAACCACGAGCGGGTGTTTATTTTACCTGATTATTGGCGAAATTTTTATCGCCTGGTGGAACAAATCACAAAAATACTTGACGAGGCTCAATGAAATCCTTATAGTTCGCACGTCCTAAGCACGGTGAGATGTCCGAGTGGTTGAAGGAGCACGCCTGGAAAGCGTGTATGTGGGAAACTGCATCGAGGGTTCGAATCCCTCTCTCACCGCCATTCTTAATGAATTTTCTTTTTTAATCTTTATTCATTCCAATCTATTTCAGTTATACTGAGCAACATTTTCAACAATAAACATATTAAAACATTACCGCACTTTTATGTGTTGGCATCTCCTTTTAATGCTTGAATTTAAAGAATCCATCCCAATATTAGGCGAAATCAGCGGAATTTAGATAAGAGAGTACATGATGAGAGCAAAAAAATCAGAATTACAAACCATACCGGTATTGCCATTGCGCGATGTCGTCGTGTTTCCTTTTATGGTCATGCCGTTATTTGTAGGCAGACCAAGATCCATTAGCAGCCTTGATGATGCCATGAATAATGGCAAACAGCTGTTATTGGTTTCGCAAAAACAGGCAGAATTAGAAGAACCGTCCATTGACGATTTATATGATGTCGGCACCATTGCCAACATTATTCAGCTGCTAAAACTGCCGGATGGTACCGTGAAAGTGTTAGTGGAAGGACAACAGCGCGCCAAAATTCATCAAATTGAAGATTCCGGTGAACATTTTCAAGCACAAGTAGAACCGCTTAATAGCACGCTTGGTAATAAAAAAGAATTGCAAGTCGTCCATAAAGCGGCCTTAGATGAATTCCAAAATTATATAAATTTAAATAAGAAAGTGCAGCCGGATATCCTTTCCGCACTTCAACAAATTGAAAATTTGGAACAATTAAGTGACACCTTAACCTCCCATTTACCGGTTTCCGTTGCCCAAAAACAAACTGTGTTAGAAATGAGCAATGTGGTGGAACGTTTTGAGTATTTGCTGGGTTTAATGCAGTCCGAAGCGGATCTATTACAGGTGGAAAAACGCATTCGTAGTCGCGTGAAAAAACAAATGGAAAAAAGCCAGCGCGATTATTACTTAAACGAACAAATTAAAGCCATTCAAAAAGAGCTTGGTGAAGAAGAAAATGCGATAAGTGAAATTGAACAGCTTCGTCAAAAAATTGAAGAGGCAAGAATGCCTTTGGAAGCTCGTGAAAAAGCCGAAGCCGAATTACAAAAACTGAAAATGATGTCACCAATGTCGGCTGAAGCCACCGTTGTGCGCAGTTATATTGACTGGATGATTCAAGTGCCTTGGCATAAACGCACCAAAGTGAAAAAAGATCTCGCGAAAGCACAAGACATTTTAGATGCCGATCATTATGGTTTAGAACGCGTGAAAGAGCGTATTTTGGAATACCTTGCCGTGCAAACCCGTTTAAATCAATTAAAAGGCCCAATTCTTTGCTTGGTAGGCCCTCCGGGTGTCGGTAAAACCTCTTTAGGACAATCCATTGCCAATGCAACCGGGCGTAAATATGTGCGCATGGCATTAGGTGGCGTTCGTGATGAAGCGGAAATTCGTGGTCACCGTAAAACCTACATTGGTTCGTTGCCGGGCAAATTGATTCAGAAAATGGCAAAAGTCGGTGTAAAAAACCCGCTCTTTTTGTTAGATGAAATCGACAAAATGTCTTCGGATATGCGTGGTGATCCGGCCTCTGCTTTGTTAGAGGTCTTAGATCCGGAACAAAACGCCCATTTCAACGATCATTATTTGGAAGTGGACTACGATTTATCCGATGTCATGTTTGTGGCGACCTCAAACTCCATGCACATTCCAACACCATTATTAGATCGTATGGAAGTGATTCGTCTATCCGGTTATACCGAAGATGAAAAACTGAATATTGCCACTCGCCATTTGATCAAAAAACAAATGGAACGCAACGGGCTAAAAGCCGGTGAATTAACCATTGATGACAGTGCAATCGTGGATATTATCCGCTATTACACTCGTGAAGCCGGTGTGCGTAATTTAGAACGTGAAATTTCGAAAATCTGCCGGAAAGCCGTAAAAACCTTACTGTTAGATAAGAAATTAAAATCCATTAAAGTGACCGCGAAAAATCTACAGGATTACCTTGGCGTGAAACGCTTTGAATTTGGTCGTGCAGATACACAAAACCGCGTTGGCGAAGTCACCGGTTTGGCATGGACGGAAGTCGGCGGCGATTTACTGACGATTGAAACCGCCTCAGTGCTAGGCAAAGGCAAACTCAGTTACACAGGCTCCTTAGGTGATGTGATGAAAGAATCCATTCAAGCGGCAATGACTGTGGTACGCGCCCGTGCAGATAAATTAGGCATTAATCCGGAATTCCACGAAAAACGCGATATTCATATTCACGTTCCGGATGGAGCGACACCAAAAGACGGCCCGAGTGCAGGGATTGCTATGTGCACCGCATTAGTGTCCTGTTTAACCGGTAATCCGGTGAAATCGGAAGTGGCGATGACAGGTGAAATCAGCCTACGTGGCAAAGTATTGCCGATTGGCGGTTTAAAAGAAAAATTACTGGCAGCCCACCGTGGCGGTATTAAAACTGTCATTATTCCAAAAGATAATGTGAAAGATTTGGAAGATATTCCGGAAAACGCCAAACGTGATTTGAACATTCACGCGGTAGAAACCATCGATGAAGTGTTAACTATTGCATTGGAAAATCCACCAAGCGGTGTTGAGTTTGTTAAACTTGAACCGATTTCTGCGGTGAAAAGCAGTCGTCGTAAGAAAAGTATTTCTTCAAGTGCGGTCAATTAATTAAACGTTTTTTAAAAGCCAAATTATTATCGAATAATTTGGCTTTTTTTATTTTGCTAGTGCGTGTAAAGGCGCTTTAGATTATAATCGTGCAAATTTTTGCTTTATTTTTATAGGATACGTTTCATGGTAATGGAAAAACTACACGGAGCCTCAACTAACTGGGCTTCCAAGTTTCTTTTTGGTTTTATCACTGTCACATTTGTTATCAGTTCAATGGCGGGTTATCTTTATACCCGAGTGGATAACTCAGCAGCAAAAGTGAACGGAGAAGAAATTTCACAACAAGCGTTTCAAAATCAATACAATATTGCATCACGTAATTTAACGCCTCAAGAAATCGATTCACCTGCACAAGTGGCCAATCTTAAACGTCAAGTACTTGCTTCTTTAATTGATCAAGAACTACTACGCCAATACGCTAACGAACTTAAATTAGGTGTTAGCGATGCACGTATTAAACAAGAAATCGTCACCACGCCAACTTTCCAAAATAATGGCAAATTTGATAATACGCTATATCAACAAACACTACAAAATAATGGGATTTCTGCTGAAACCTATGCCGGTTATGTTCGCGAAGCATTACGCCTAGAACAATTACAAAGCGGTTTAGGCACGACTGCGTTTAGCGTCCCTGCTCAACAAGAAAAATTAGCAAAACTTTTCTTCCAAAGCCGTCAAATTCGTTTAGCAAATTTATCTTTAGCTAATGAAATTGCCAAACAAGAAGTTAGCGATGAAGAAATTCAAGCTTACTATGATGCTCACAAAGCTGAGTTTACGATTCCGGAAACCGTAAAAGTACAATACCTCGACTTATCCGGCGCAGCGATGGAGAACAATATCAACATTACGGATGTGGAAATAGCACAATATTATCAAGATAATAAGCCTCAATTCACGACCCAAGGACAACAACGCTTAGCCCATATTCAAGTAAAAACAGAGCAACAAGCACAAGAGTTATACCAACAGCTACAAAACGGAGCTAATTTTGCAGATTTAGCCAAGAATCACTCGATTGATCCAACCAGTGCTGAGCGAGGCGGTGATTTAAGTTGGGTAAGTGCGGGTGAATTTCCAAAAGTTTTTGAAGATACAGCAAATGCCTTAGCCGTTGGACAATATAGCCAACCGGTAAATCTTGACAATCACTACCATATTATTTTGGTAGAAGAACGCAAAGAACCACAGTTACAACCATTAGAAAGCGTAAAAGCGCAGATCGCGGCACAAATCCGTCAAAACTTAGTAAATACACAATTCTATTCCATTGAAAAACGTGTTGCAGAAAAAGCATTTGAAGATCCTTCTTCATTGAATGCCGCTGCAGAAGTGGGCGGTGTCAAAGTACAAGAAACGGGATATTTTTCTCGTGATGATATTCCTGCTGAACTCAATTATCCTAATGTCGTTTCTGCGGTTTTCGATTCTGATCTTTCCCAGGGCGGTAGTAACTCTGAACCGATGAACGTGGGTGAACAACATTCTGTTGTCGTTCGTGTGCTTGATCATAAACCTCAAAGCATCAAAACATTAGATGAAGCCAAAGCTGACATTACCGCACATTTAAAACACCAAAAAGCAGAAACAGTCGTATTAGCTCAAGCAGAACAAATTGTCCAAAATTTATCAGAGGGCAAGTCTGTTGAAGATGTAAAATTCGGTGCAGAACAGACTTGGGTCTTCGCCGAAAATAAAGATCCTGTGTTAAACAATACCGTATTTTCTATGGCGAAGCCGGAAGAAGGTAAAACTACCTATAAAGCCGCTAGCAATGCAAATGGTGATGTCGTTATCATTGCATTAGATAAAGTGGTTGACGGTAAATTAACCGAACAAGAGCAAAAACAATTTGCCGTGCAAATTGAGCAACTCTCTCAAGTGAGTTTACAAAACAGTTTATTAAATGCACTACGCGCTAAAGCGAAAATCGAGATAAACGACGCATTTATTAACCAAGAGCAATAATCAAGCGTAATGCCTATGATTTCATAGGCATTATTTTTGAGCTAAATTTAAGAAACCGTATGCTTTAATGTATGCATCGCGATTCTTTTCGCAGTGAACCGTTTAATATGAAGGAGATAAAAAATGAAATTAGTCGAAGTCAAACATCCATTGGTGAAACACAAATTGGGTTTAATGCGTGCAGCAGAAATTAACACGAAAAAATTCCGTGAATTAGCCACCGAAGTCGGAAGCCTATTAACTTATGAAGCCACATCGGATTTAGAAACAGAAAAAGTCATTATTGACGGTTGGTGCGGTCCGGTTGAAATTGACCAAATCAAAGGGAAAAAAGTCACTGTTGTACCGATTTTGCGTGCCGGTCTAGGCATGATGGACGGAGTGTTAGAACACGTTCCAAGTGCGCGTATCAGCGTTGTGGGGATGTACCGTAATGAAGAAACCCTTGAGCCGGTACCTTATTTCCAAAAATTAGCCAGTGATTTAGATGAACGTTTAGCTATCGTTGTTGACCCGATGCTAGCAACCGGTGGTTCCATGATTGCAACCATCGATTTGTTAAAACAAAAAGGGTGCAAACACATTAAAGTTTTAGTATTAGTTGCCGCACCGGAAGGTCTTGCTGCGTTAGAAAAAGCGCATCCGGACATTGAATTATACACCGCGGCAATTGATGATCACTTAAACGAAAACGGTTATATCATTCCGGGTTTAGGTGATGCAGGCGATAAAATTTTCGGTACCAAATAATCCTGAAACCGAAAATTTTATTAACAGGTGAGGCGGATTTTTATCCGCCTTTTTGCGACAAAAAGAAACAAAAACATTTCGAAAAATGACCGCACTTTTTAAGTTAATTCAGACAGCGAGTTGAAACTTATATGACACATACAACACAAGCTCCCATCACGGAGCAACAGAGTTCCGTTAAACAAGCATTTGTGGGTTTACAAATGCTATTCGTCGCCTTTGGTGCATTGGTTTTAGTGCCGTTAATTACCGGATTAGATGCCAATACTGCCTTGCTTACTGCCGGTATCGGTACTTTATTATTCCAACTTTGCACCGGCAAACAAGTGCCGATTTTCTTGGCATCTTCTTTTGCCTTTATTGCGCCGATCCAATACGGTGTCGCCACTTGGGGGATTCCTGTCACCATGGGCGGTTTGGCCTGTGCCGGCTTGGTTTATTTGGCACTGAGCGCTTTAGTTAAATTACGTGGTGCAGCGGCATTAGAACGCATTTTCCCTCCGGTGGTTGTCGGCCCCGTGATTATTATTATCGGTATGGGGTTGGCACCAGTCGCCGTTGATATGGCACTCGGTAAAAATAGCGCTTACCAATACAATGATGCTGTTTTGGTCTCTATGGTAACCCTCATCACCACCTTGTGTGTGGCTGTTTTTTCCAAAGGGTTAATGAAACTTATCCCGATTATGTTCGGTATTGCGGTGGGCTATATCCTATGTCTTTTCATGGGACTCATTAATTTCCAACCGGTTTTAGATGCACCTTGGTTTAGTTTGCCAAAAATCACCACACCGGAATTTAAATTAGAAGCCATTTTATATTTACTGCCAATTGCTATTGCGCCCGCTGTAGAGCACGTTGGTGGCATTATGGCGATTAGTTCCGTGACCGGCAAAGACTTCATCAAAAAACCGGGATTACACCGCACTTTGTTAGGTGATGGTATTGCAACCAGTGCCGCTTCCTTATTAGGTGGTCCGCCAAATACAACCTATGCAGAAGTGACCGGTGCAGTCATGCTCACCCGTAATTTCAATCCAAATATCATGACTTGGGCGGCGGTCTGGGCAATTGCGATTTCCTTCTGTGGAAAAGTCGGTGCCTTTTTATCCACCATCCCAACTATCGTGATGGGCGGTATCATGATGCTGGTATTCGGTTCCATTGCCGTTGTCGGTATGAGCACTTTGATTCGCGCCAAAGTCGATGTCACCGAAGCGCGTAACCTTTGCATTATTGCTGTGGTCATGACATTTGGTATCGGTAATATGTTTGTTGATGTCGGTGGCGTGTCTTTAAAAGGAATCAGCCTTTGCGCGGTGGTTGCCATCATTTTGAACTTGGTATTACCTAAAGCGAAAAACGAAGCCGCATAAAACGCATATGTAACAGTCATTAGCGGAAAGGAAAAATATCCGCTAATGACTTTCTAATTTTAAAAAATTCGTTTATTCTTACCGCACTTTATTTCAGCATTTTCGGTATTTGATTTGAGCGAGCCATATTTCCAACTTCCTCTCCCCATTCATCAATTTGATAATGACACCCTGGAAAATTTCTACGCGGAAAACAATCAGCTTCTACTCAGCTCTCTACAAAAAAACTTTTCTCATCTTAGCCAACCTTTTTTCTATCTTTGGGGTCCACGTGGTTGTGGGAAAAGCCATCTATTAAAAGCCATTTGTCATCATTACTTAACGTATCAACGCCCTGCCTTATACGTGCCTTTGAACAAAGCACAATATTTCTCTCCGGCAGTACTGGAAAATCTAGAGCAACAAGAATTAGTGTGTTTGGATGATTTACAAGAAGTGATTGGTAATCCGGATTGGGAAGTGGCTATTTTCGATTTAATTAATCGAATCAGAGAGACCGGAAAAACGCTTTTAGTGATCGGCGCGGATCAATCGCCGACCAATTTATCGATTCATTTGCCGGATTTGGCTTCTCGTCTTACATGGGGCGAAGTGTATCAATTAATGCCGTTAAATGATCAGCAAAAAATCACGGTCTTACAACTGGCAGCACATCAGCGCGGCATTGAATTGCCTGACGAAACGGCTAATTTTCTCTTCAAACGTTTAGAACGGGATATGAAAACCTTATTTAATGCGTTAGAAAAACTCGATCAGGCCTCATGGCAGGCGCAACGTAAACTAACGATTCCCTTCGTTAAAGAAATTTTGGCGTTATAGTAGCGAATGTTACAACCATCTGCGGGTATGTTGGCAATAGGCTGTAAACGCATCGCCAAATAAATGTTTTAGCCCTTCTTCTTCCGGTTTAATTTGAAACTTGGTGACATACCAAATAAATAATCCCACGCCAAACAACGCCGACAGTGAACCGAGATAAACCATCCAAGCCAATAAAATAAAAACAAGGCTGAGATACATTGGATTTCTACTCAATCGATAAATACCACCGGTGACTAATTGAGAAGCCGTTTCAAGTTGAAAGGGATTCAAGGTTGTTTTCGCCAATAAAAATTGCAAAACACTGGCGGCCCCAATGGCGCCCCCCATTCCGCCGAATACAATCACCAACCACAATGAAGATGGAAATTGCCAAACGGGCGGGAGCATTTTCATTAGCAAAGCACAGAAGACAAAAATTAATGGGGGGGGAATAGGGATTTTGCGTTGATTATTCGCCATGATGTTCCTCATCGTTAAAAGAAAGGCTTGGTTTTCCCAAGCCTTAAAAACTATAAATTATTTAACCGCACTTGAATGAGTTGTAGCTCTAACGGAGTGGCATTCTGCTGGGCTTGTTGATAAGCGCTTTTCGCAGCCTCCTTATCTCCTTTCGCCAACTGAATATCGCCAACTAAGATATTTTTAGCCCCATTCCAAGCTTGATCTTTCACTAATTTTAAACTGTCTAACGCCGGATCAAATTGTCCAAGCTGGAATTGTACCGCCGCCAAACGCAACGCCGTTACAGAAGATAAAATGTCATCCGTTGATTGTGCCACCGCTTGTTTTAACGCTTCTTCAGCCTGCGTAAAATCTTGATTCTCTACTGCAATTTTTGCTTTATCTAACAAGGCCAATACCACATAGGCAGTTTTCTCATTATTTTTAATGAATTGAGCAAATTGCGCTTCTTGTGCTT